>SHVB01000021.1 GCA_009694375.1 Acidimicrobiia bacterium | reverse complement strand
GGCGGCGGATCGGACGCGTGGCCGGGCACCCCAGCGTCACCCCCACCGCGCTGGCTTTGTTGTGGCAGGCCGTGGACGCGGGGGTCGATCACCTCCGCGCCGCCGAACGAGGCCTAGCCGAGGCGCTACCCCCCCGGTAGGGACGCTCCTACCGGCGCAGTTCCCGCGGTTCGAGCACCGACCAATCCTCGGGGTTGTCCTCCACGAAGTGCGCCACGATCTCACCGTCAACGCCGTCGACCAGCACCAATCCTCGCTGGAGCGGGGGGTCCTCGGCCGAATAAAGAAGGATGCGCCACGTCGGACGGCTTCGCAACCCTCGCCAGCCGAGTTGAGCCGATGCGTGCCCCACCGCAAACCCCACCTGCCGCGTGGCCGCCACGAGGGCGTCGCGCTCATCCACGTCGAGATTCCAGCCCGCCAGCAGGTGATAAACACCAAAGACCACCAAGAGAACCCCGGCGCCGATAAATCCGCCATTCACCAACACTGCGTCCGGTCCGGCCCACACCCCCACCACGATGCACGCCACGCCCATCATCAGGTAGAGGTATCCCGGCACCCGCCGGCGGTTGTTGTTGGGGAACACGTACGGCCCGACGTACCCCGCGGCGTTGAGATCATCCGGCAGCGCATCGGTTACTTCAGCGTCGGTGGGCGCATCCTCATCCATGGCACTGGGGACCGTACCGGCCCGGGATCAACCGGGCCAGACTGCCCGCAGTCGCTCCGCTGCCTCCACCAGGCTCACCGGCAGCACGCGAGTCTCGGCGGTCACCGCAAGGAAGTTGGCATCGCCGCCCCAGCGGGGCACGCAATGCACATGGAGATGGTCCGACTGGGACCCGCCGGCCGCCTCTCCGAGATTCAGACCCACATTCACCCCGTCGCACTGGAAGGCCAGCCGCAAGGCCTGCACGGCCACTCGCACGGTGTCCCACAGTTCGCGATGCTCCTCGGTGGTCAGCCCCCCGAGGTCGGCCACCGCCCGCTGCGGGAGCACCATGAGGTGACCCACCGTGTACGGATAGAGATTCAGGAGCACAAAGCAGGTGGGGCCCTGGGCAACCACCCCGGCGGCGTCGCCCCCCTCCTCCTGGGCCGCCGCCAAAATCCGCTCGAACAACGAGCGACCAGCGGCCGCCTCCACGCTGGGGAGGGTGCGGCTATCGGCCACCTTGCCCACGTACGCCGAACGCCACGTCGCCCACAAATGGTCAAGCGGCACGAAACACCCTCGCCAGGGTCATGCTTTGGCGGTCACTTCGTCGGCCAGTCTCTGCGTAAAGGTGGTGAGCGGCACATCGCGGTCGGGCTGGTCGGATCCGCGTGCGTTCACCCCCACCGTCCCGGCCGCCACGTCGCTGTCCCCCACCACGAGTATGTACGGCACCTTCTCCAGTTTCGCCCGACGAATCCGGGCGCCCAATGGTTCGTCCGCTTCCACCCCATCGGTGCGGAAGCCGCCCGCCTGGAGACCCTCCACCACCGACGTGGCGTAGGTGTGGTGGTCGCTGCGCACCGGCAACACCCGCACCTGCACCGGCGCTAGCCATACGGGGAAGGCGCCGGCATAGTGCTCCACCAACACCCCGAAGAAACGCTCGATCGACCCGAAGAGAGCCCGGTGAATCATCACCGGACGGTGGCGCTCGTTATCCGGGCCCACGTAGTCGATCTCAAAGCGCTGAGGTAACTGGAAATCCAACTGGATCGTGGACATCTGCCAGGTCCGCCCGATGGCATCGCGTACCTGCACCGAAATCTTCGGACCGTAGAACGCTCCACCGCCCTCATCGAGCACCAGATCAAGATCCTTGGTGACCGCCGCCGCCCGCAGCGCCTCGGTGGCTTCGTCCCAGTCGGCGTCGCTTCCTACGGCCTTACCCGACGGCTTCGTGGACAGTTCCAAAAAAAAGTCGGTGAGGCCATAATCCGCCAAGAGACCCAGGACGAAGTCCAGCAAGGATGCCAACTCCTCGCCCATCTGCTCCTTCGTAGTGAAGATGTGCGAATCGTCCATCGTGAGACCGCGCACCCGGGTGAGGCCGTGGAGCACACCGCTCTTTTCGTAGCGATACACGGTGCCGAACTCGAAGAATCGCAGAGGCAATTCCCGATAACTACGCAGGCGGGACCGGTAAATCAGCACATGAAACGGGCAGTTCATGGGCTTCAGGTAGTAATCCTGACCGCCCTCTCCCCCTTCGTCGTCAAAGTGCATCGGCGGAAACATGCCATCGGCAAAGAACTCGAGATGACCGGAAGTCTCGAAGAGGCTGGCCTTGGTGATGTGGGGCGAGTTCACGAACTCATAGCCCGCTTCCGCATGCCGCTGACGGGAGTAATCCTCCATCAATCGCCGCACCAGCCCACCTTTGGGATGGAACACCGCCAGCCCTGAACCGATCTCCTCGGGGAAACTGAACAGGTCGAGTTCGACACCCAACTTGCGATGGTCGCGCTTGGCCGCCTCCTCGAGCCGGTGCAAATGCTCTGCCAGTGCCTTCTTCGAATCCCAGGCCGTGCCGTAAATGCGCTGCAGTTGGGGGTTGCCCTCCTGCCCCCGCCAGTAGGCCCCCGCCACCCGCATGAGCTTGAAGTGGCCGAGGTGGGCACCGGTGTGGGGCACGTGGGGCCCCCGACATAGGTCGATGAAACCCCGATAGCCATGGAACGGCGCCGGGTCCTTGGCCACGACGGGGGGATTCTCGTAGGTGCGGACCGACCCCACTGCGGCCGTCGCCGACATGGGATCCGTGCTGGCGTCATCGATGATCTCGAGTTTGAAACGGTGCGCCGCGAACACCCCGCGGGCCTCCTCGGCCCCCATCTCCGCCCGCCGGAAGGGTTGCTCCTCCGCCATGATCTCTCGCATCCGCGCCTCGATACGCGCCAAGTCCTCCTCCACGAAGGTGGCCCGGTGGGGGAGTTCGAAGTCGTAATAGAAGCCGTCCTCCACCGGGGGGCCGATGCCAAAGGTGGCCCCCGGGAACAGATCGAGCACCGCCTGGGCCATCACATGGGTGGTGGAGTGACGAATGGTGAAGAGCCCATCGGGCGACTCACCGGTGACGATGGCCACCTCGTCACCATCGGCCAGCGCTCTACCCAAGTCGCTGGCCTCGCCGTTGACCACCGCGATTACCGCCGCCTTGGCCAACCGTGAGCCGATGTCTTGGGCCAAGCCCAACGCCGTGGCTCCAGCCCCCATGACGCGGGTGGAGCCGTCCGGTAACCGGATCGTGATCTCATCAGACATGGATGCGCAGGGTACCGGACCCCTGGCTCCCGGCAGAACCAATAACGGGATCAGCCCGATGGCTGGCCCAACACCTCGGCACTCGAACGCCTCGGGCCGGCACCGTTGGTAGCCGCCAGCGGCGTCTCCCCCAGGCGGGCTTCGGCCTGCACCGGGAACGACTCCGCCCGCTTGGTGGCGTACTCGTCAACGTATTCCTGCCCAGAGAGTTCCCGAATCTCGTACATCACCTCGTCGATGATCTGGCGGAGCACCAGACGATCATCGAGTCGATCGGCATAGCGACGAACGTTGATCGGCCGACCAAAGCGAACCTCGGCCCGCTTGAAGGGAGTGGGGAATCGGGCATCGGGGGGCTGAATCTCCCGGGTGCCCACAATACCGACCGGCACAATCGGCACACCGGTACGCAGGGCCAGCCGGGCCGGGCCAGTGTGACCACGATGCAGGCGGCCGTCACGCGCCCGCGTGCCCTCGGGATAAATACCGAAGAACTCGCCGCTGGCGATCACCCGCGCCGCCGTGTTGAGCGCCCGTTCCGATGCATTTCCGCCGCTGCGGTCAATCGGGATCATCCCGATGGCCGGAAAGATGTGCTTCGTCTTCCACGAATCCATGTACTCCGCTTTTCCCACAAAGGTGATCCGGCGGGGCAATACCAGCGGCAACATGAACGAGTCGATCACCGACGTGTGATTGGGGCAGAAGATGGCCCCACCAGCCACCGGCACGTGGTCCCCCCCGGTCACCTCCACCCGCCAGAGTGCCCGAAAGATGGGGGACAGCACCGCTCGGGCAAGCGGATAAAGCTTCCCAAACTCACGCTCGCTCGACGGTTGGTCCTCCATCCTGCGCAGTATGCCACGGAGACCGAGAACGGACCCGAGCGTTACAGGCCGATCCCGAGGAGCGTGGCCGCCTTGCTCACACCCCGACCGGCGGCCGCCGCCGCATCAATGGCCACCACGGCGCTGGGGACGTCAAGATCGTGATCCAGGGCCGCCCGCGTCGCTTCGAGAGCGCCGTCACCCCGTCCGGCCAAACGCCACGCCTCGAGCCGGGCCGACGCCCGCGGCATCCGGGTTTCGTCCCATTCCCACGCCGTTCGGTAGTGGTTCTCGATGATCATGAGACGAATCGCCATGGGGTCCCATTGGCGGCGAAGTTCCGATACGAACACGAGGTTGCCCAAACTCTTCGACATTTTTTCGCCATCCATGCCCACCATGGCCTGGTGCATCCAGTGGCGCACAAACGGCTCGCCGGTGGCTGCCTCGCTCTGGGCTCGCTCACACTCGTGGTGCGGGAAGATGAGATCGGCCCCGCCGCCGTGAAGATCGATGGTGGTCCCGAGCTCGCGTAGCGCCAGGGCCGAGCACTCGATGTGCCAGCCCGGGCGTCCCGGGCCCCACAGGGTTTCCCACGACGGTTCGTCGGCCAAGGATGGCTGCCACAACACGAAGTCGAGCGGATCACGCTTGTGCGGGTCGTCCACGTTCCCGCCCCGCTCAGCCGCCAGTTCGAGCATCTGCTGTCGGCTGTAACCCGAAACCGAGCCGAAGTCGGCCACGCTGGAAATGTCGAAGTACACCGCCCCGCCCGCCTGATACGCGTGCCCCCGTTCGAGGACCATGCCAATGAAGCCGCGGATGTCGGCGATGGCCGAGGTGGCCCGAGGCTCACTCCACGATGGGATCAGGCCCAGGGCCCGCATGTCGTCGTCGAAACGGGCCGTCTCGGCGGCGGCCAGATCGAGGTAGTGCACCCCCAACTCGCGGGCCTTGGTCAGAATCGAGTCGTCGACGTCGGTGATGTTGCGTACGCAACGGGTGTCGTGTCCTCGATCACGGAGCCGCCGCTGTAACACGTCGTACGCCACATACACCGCAGCGTGGCCGAGATGGGTGGCGTCGTAGGGCGTAATGCCGCACGTGTACAGCGTGACCAGCGGACCGGGGGTGAAGGGCACCACCGCTTGTCGGGCCGTGCACCACAGCAGCAATGGCGTTTCGTTGCCAGATGTCACCCTCGGGTCACTCCGGGATGCTCGTGAACTTCACCGCAACACGCGTCTTGTAGCGCACGTTCAACTGCAACAACACGGCAGTGAAAGACTCGATGGGGGTGGCGAGGGACAGCTCACCGCAATCGAGCGGGCGCATGTGCGGGATCTTCGCCACCAACTCGGCCGTCATCTTGGTGGCCTCGGGGTGGTCCGAGCAGATCAGCACATCACTCTCAATGGGATGGTCAAGGTCACCGAGTTCCTTGGCGGGCACGTGATGAAAACCCGCCGCCACAAAGCTCCCCGGCAACACCGCCTGCACACTCGCCGCCACCGATCCGCGCGGCGGAACAAGGGGTTGGAACTCCTTACCGATCTTGGTGAGAGCGTTGGCCATGGAGATCACTACTTTGCCGCGTAAGTGGGTTTCCACCATCTGGGCGGTCTGGGTGGCACCGTCCCAGGGGGTGGCAATCACGATGAGGTCGGCATCCGCCGCCCCTTCGTTGTCGGCCGCTTCGATCGTCAGGTCGCGGCCTGTCCACCGCTCCTTGAGGCCATCCACCACCTCCAGGGCGCGGTACCTCGATCGCGAGCCAACCACGGTTTCGAAACCAACCGATGCCAATCGTGCGGCTAGAGCGCTACCCGCCGGACCAGTACCACCAAGGATTCCTATGCGCATCGGGCACACCGTAGTGGCGCTCCCCCGCCAATCGGCATTTCCACTCCGATGACCACCAGGCCAGTAACGCACCGGCGCGCATGGCAGTCTCACAGCCATGTCTCTTCTCGACGGTAAGCGAATCCTGGTCACCGGCGTTCTCACGGATGCGTCCCTCGCCTTCGGGGTGGCCCGCCACGCCCAGCAACAGGGCGCCGAGATCATCCTCACCGGGGCCGGGCGTGGCCTGTCCCTCACCCGGCGAACCGCCCGAAAACTGCCCCACCCCGCCGAGGTACTCGAACTCGATGTGACCGACCCCACCCAGGTGGCGGCCGTGCGAGACGCGCTGGGAGAGCGTTGGGGCCGCGTGGATGGGGCCTTGCATGCCATCGGGTTTGCTCCTCCCTCCTGCCTCGGGGGTGGCTTCACCGAAGCCCCCTGGGAAGACGTTTCGGTGGCGCTGCAGATTTCGGCCTACTCCCTCAAGACCCTCGCCGAGGTAGTGGTGCCCCACATGCCCCCCGGCGGCTCCATCCTCGGCCTCGACTTCGACAACAGTCGCCAGGCCTGGCCGGCCTACGACTGGATGGGAGTAGCGAAAGCCGCCCTGGAATCCACCAGCCGTTACCTGGCCCGCGATCTCGGCCCGCAGGGGATCCGCGTGAACCTCGTGGCCGCCGGCCCCATCAAGACCCTCGCCGCCAAATCAATTCCCGGGTTCTCCCGCTTCGAGGACGTGTGGGACGAACGCAGCCCCCTGGGCTGGGACGTGAAGGCCGACGCCGACGCCGTGGCCCGATCCTGCGTGGCCCTGTTGTCCGATTGGTTTCCGAAGACCACCGGGGAGATCATCCACGTCGACGGCGGCTTCCACGCGGTGGCCACCTAGTCGCTAGGCCTCCATTGTGAGCCAGGTCGGATTGGCGACGCGAAGTTTGTCGACCACGCTCGCCGATACAGCGGCGCGAACCTCCTCGAGCCGGTCATCCAAACTCCCGCTGCGAATCCGGGCGGCGAGGTCGGCGTCGTCCTCGCAGCCCAGGACCGCCAGCGCAGCCCGATGGGCCAACGCTGGTCCCGGGCCCTGGGCCAGTTCGCGCTCCGCCATGCGCAACGCGTTGACCGCCACCCGAGCATGAAAAGCCAGGCGGCCCTCAGTGCCCTCGAGCACATCGCCCTCTACCCACTCGCGCACCGCTTCCACCAACTCCGTGAGGTGCGGGCGGTCGTGCAGAGGAGCGACGGGCGTGGCGGCCACCGGTGGATTCACCACCAGTGGGGGGCCCGGCAACAGTCCAAGCACATCCCACTCGTTTTCACACACGCGCCTTCCGATGGTGGCGAGTTCCACCGACCGCGATCCACCGCTGAGGTGCCCCCAGGCCTGCATGATGCAGATCACGCCCCACTTGAGAGTGCCCAACAATTCCCACCACCGCAGCGCCTCTACAGCAACAGTTCTTCCGCTGGCCGCTTCATAGGCCGCCACCAGCGACTCTCGGCTCGCCACCCCACCGGCGGGAAGGGGCGACCCAAAGCGCCAGGCCCGCACGCAGAACCATCCGAGGTCCTCCACTGGATCGCCGAGATGCGCCAACTCCCAATCCAGCACCGCCCGGAGGCCATCGTGATCCACCAACAGGTTCCCCAGGCGGAAGTCGCCGTGGACCACCGTGGGCGGGGTGGGCGCTGGCCGGTGGGCCTCCAGCCAGCGGAACCCAAGCTCGAAGGCCGGATGGGGCTCGCCGAGGCCGTCGAGGATGGCCCGGAACTGGGCCAGTTGATCAGTGGTGGACAACCCCGATATCTCCGCGGTGGGAATGGCGTGGACCGCCGCTAGTGCCGCGCCCACCTGGTTCCCCAGACGGCCAACTGCCCCCGCCCATTCCTGGTCGCGTAGGAGTTTCCGGGGAATCGTCTCCCCTTCGAGACGCGCCACCACCATCCCGGCGCGGCCCAGTACCGAACCATCATCGCTCGTCACCACCTCGGCCACCGGCACGCCGTGGCGACCCGCCACCCGAACTAAGGCGGCCTCGACCCCCATCGGAATCCCCGTGGACCCTGCTACCCCACCGCCGCGGAGACGCTGGAGGATCAGCGGACGCACCCCTCCCTCGACGACCAGATCAAATGACCAGGTTTCCCGAGAGGCCCCGCCGGACAGTCGTTGCAGGGACGTGATCTCCGCTCCGTCCGGGCCAAGAAGTTGCCGCAGCGCCTCAGCTAGATCGTGCGACATCCGCGCTCAGCAGGCGGCCGCAGCGTACGGGGTGGGGTTGACCGCGGCGCCGCCGCCCGGATGTATCTCGAAATGCAAATGCGGCGTACCGCGAGCGTTTCCGGTATCACCGACGTAGCCGATCACGGTGCCCGCGCTCACCCGGCCGGCGCCCTGGCTGGCGTAGGAAGCCAGGTGGGTGCCGTAGTAATAGTTGCCGTCATCGCCGTAGACATGCCACGAAAGACCACCGGTGCTGTTACCGCGGTGTTCTATCCGACCGCTTACCGGAGCCACGGTGGGCGTACCGCGCGGCGAGAGCATGTCCACGCCCTGATGGGCGCGTCCGCCTGAGCGCGGCGCGCCCCAGGTGTCGCTAAAGGCCACCGGACCCTGAACCGGGCACACGATGCCCCCTACTGGAGCCGAAGAGACCACCCGACCCGGGGCCGAGGTACGAGACCCCGTCGGGGCCCGGCGAGAGGTGGCCCGTTCGAGCTCAGCCCGGCGTTTGCGCTCCGCCTCCTGCCGTTCCTTTTCCAGCGCCTCGAGCCGTTTGAACTCGCGATTCAGCGTCTCGCGACGCTTCTCAAGGGCGGCCACCGCGTCTTTCTGATCCCTCCGCTTCTCCTTCAGTTCGTCCTGAGCCACGGCCAGATCTTCCGAGGCTGCCGTGTACTGGTCCACCGCGTCCTGGTTTCCCTGGGTGCTGAAACGGGCCAGCGCCGACGAGCGCGCCTGCACGTTGATGTCGGGATCAAAGCTAGTGAGGCGATTCGCATCGGCGTTGATGAACTGGCGGATCGCTACCTCACGAACCGTGGCCCGCAGGCCGTCGAGGGTCTGCTGCGACGCATCAGCGCGCGCCTGGAGGCTGTTGATTTCGCCATCGAGCTTTCCCAGTTTCGTCTCCGCCCTAGCCAGCTCGGTCGCCGCTTGATTGGCCCGAGCCCGAGCAGTGGCCAAATCGCCGCCATCGGCACCGGCGCGAGGCATGACCAAACTCCCAAGGAGCACGGTCATACCGAGAAGGACAGGGAGGCAGCGGCGGAACACAGTGAGATCACACGCTAGCCAACCGCGCCCCCCCTGACCATTGCAGGGTCACCCCCAGCCCCTCCCAGGAGCCGCTCAATCACGTCCTCCAGGGTGGCAATGCCCAGCGTACGGCCCTCGGCGTCGTATACCAGGGTGAGATGGCGTTGCTTCTTCTGCATGGTCAGCAGGGCCACGTCGAGGGACGTTTCCGCCCCCATCGCCTCAATCTCCCGCTCCGAGCCCGACGGCAGGGGTCGATTCCGGGCGTCTTCAGGGACCAACAAGAGGTCTTTGGCGTGCAAGAGCCCGCGCACGTCATCCAGGTCATCGCCAACGAGCACCAAACGGGTTCGGCCCGAAGCGACCACCAGGGCCTCGGCCTCGGCGGGGGTGGCCGTGCAGGGAAGCCACACGATCTCCTCCCGGGGGACCATCACCGATGAGATGCACACGCTTGTCAGGCTGGCCGCCCCGGTCAGCAGTCGTCGGGCCATTTCCTCGATGCCGTCCTCCCCGCGAGCACTGCCAAGCATCGATACCAGTTCCACCGCCGAAGCCGCCGCAGCGAGTTCGTCACGTGGTTCCACCCCAACGCGCCGCACCACGGCGTTGCCCATCGCATTGAGTAGGCGAAGGGCTGGCTCAAAGAGCGTGACGTACAACCGGTAGGGAACCGCCACCGCCATCAAGGTGCGCTCCGGCGCGGCAATGGCGATGTTCTTGGGCACCATCTCCCCCACCACCATGTGAAGAAAGGCCACCACCCCAATGGCCACCACAAAGCCCAAGGTCTCCATGGCCCGTTCGGGGAGATCCACCACACTGCCGAGGGAGCGCTCGAGCAGCCGCGCCGCGGTGGGCTCGGCCACGTAACCCAGCGCTAGCGACGCCATCGTGATGCCGAGTTGCGCCCCGGCAAGGTACAGGTTGAGTTTCTTCATGGCGTCCAGGGCCACCTGGGCTAAGGCGCCACCGTGCGCCTCGAGTTTCGTGCGACGGCTGGCGATCACGGCAAACTCGACGGCCACGAAGAATCCGTTGAGCACGAGCAACACTGCGATGACGGGGAGGTTCCAGGCGCTCACGGCCATCCATCCGCCCCGGCGATGTCGCGCCGCACGGCCACGGCCACCACCCGCTGCCGATCGATCTCCGCCACCTCGAAACGCCAGCCGTCCACATCAAACGCCTCGCCCACCGTCGGGATCCGCCCGAGACGCTGCAATACAAATCCCGCCAGTGTCTGGTAGTCGCCCGGCGGAACCTGAAACCCAGAGGCCTCGAATACCGCATCTACATCCAGTGAACCGGCCAGCATCCACTCGGCAATTGCCTCAGGCGAGGCGGCGTTGATGGCACCGATCGGCCTGGGGAGGGATACCACGACTGCGTCTGCCTCGTCGTACTCGTCGCGAATCTCACCCACGATCTCCTCCAGCACGTCCTCGAGCGTGATGATGCCGGCGGTACCACCGTGCTCGTCCACCACGATGGCCAAGTGGGCTTCGCTCCCCCGCAAGTCCGACAGCAAGTCCGTGAGGCCGCGGGTTTCGATCACCACGAACGCCGGCTCCATGATCTCAGCCATCGTGGTGAACCGGCGCTGGTCGTAGGCCACGGTGTACACCTGCTTCACCTGCACCACCCCGAGTACGTCATCCAGATCGGTTCCCACCACCGGAAATCGCGAGTAGTTCGTGGCCTGCGCCAGCGCCACCAGATCGGCGATGCTGTCGTCGATCGACAGCGACCGCACGGCGTGGCGGGGCACCAAGGCCGACGCCACCGACGTTCCTCCGAAACGAATCGACCGGGTGAGCAGCATGATGAGGCTGGCCTCGAGGCCGTCACTCCCATCCGAGGCCCGGATCAACAACTCCAACTCCTGCAACGACCGTACCGAGTTGAGCTCTTCCTGCGGTTCGATCCCCAGGCGGCGCACGGTGGCGTTGGCGGCCCCGTTGAGGAGACGAATCAGCGGCCTGGCCACTTTGACAACCACGAGCATCGGCGGAGCGAGTGCATAGGCCACGGCCTGGGGCTTGGCGATCGCCAACGATTTGGGGGCGAGTTCACCGATCACCATGGAAACGGCGGTGATGCCCACCAAGGCTAGGCCGGTGGAGATCCCCGAGGCTGCCCCTTCGCCCACCACCCTCGCCACTGCGGGCTCAATGGCCCCCGCCACCGTCGACTTTGCCAGGAAGCCAACGATCAGCGAGGTGACGGTGATGCCGAGTTGGGCACCGGAGAGATGAAACGACATCGAGGCCACCGCCTCGGAGGCGGCGCGAGCCCCGCGCTGGTTGGCTTCGGCATCGCTGTCCATGCGCACCCGGTTGAGCGCCAGCAACGAGAACTCGAACGCGACGAACACCCCAGTGGCCAGTATCAGACACAGCACGACCACGAGGCCGAGCGCAACAACCATGGGGACCGTCCGGATCAACGAAGCCTGCGCCGCTCAATCTAGAGCGCAAGGGTAAGGTTCCGGGCGATAGGTCCTGCGCCAACGGTGCCCTCCGATCGGGGGAAACCTGGATACTCACGACGCCCACTCACACCCCCTCCGCCCCCACCATGACTCCCGCCCTCCATTTCGCCGGGGTCGATCTGGTGCGCGATGGAACCACCATCCTCCGTGGCATCACCTGGGACGTGGAGCGCCACCAACGGTGGGTGGTCCTCGGCCCCAACGGGTCGGGCAAGACGAGCCTGCTACGCATCGCCTCGCTCTACCTGCACCCCAGCGCCGGCGACGTGGCGATCGACGGCGGCTTCCTCGGTCGCGTGGACGTGCGCGCCTTGCGCACCCGTATCGGCTTGTCCAGCCCGGCCTTCGGCGATCTATTGCGCCCCCAACTCACTGGTACCGAAGTGGTGATGACGGCACGCTACGCGGCGCTCGAACCGTGGTGGCATACCTACGCGGCCGACGACCGCCAGCAGGCCCGTGACCGACTCGATCGCTTCGGGGTAGGTCACCTCGCCGATCGGCCGGTAGCCACGATGTCCTCGGGGGAGCGTCAGCGCGTGCTCCTTGCCCGAGCCTTCTTCGGCCACCCCGCCATCGTTCTTCTCGACGAGCCCACGGCGGGCCTCGACCTGGGTGGGCGAGAAGACCTCCTCGCCCGCCTGAGCGGCGCGGCGGCCGACCCCGACAGTCCCCCGACGGTGCTGGTCACCCATCACGTGGAGGAAATCCCGCTCGGCACCACCCATGTCTTACTCCTGCGGGGGGGCCGGGTACTCCATCAGGGCCCCCTCGATGAGGTACTCACGGCGTCCCATCTCTCGGCCACCTTCGGCCTCCCCCTCGAAGTTGAGCACCGAACGCAGCGGTGGTCGGCCCGGGCCGTTCAGGGCTGATCAGGGAGCGATACGTTCCAACAGACGGGGCCGGGATCGCTCGATCTCCTCCGCGAGCAGGCGGTCGAGCGCGGGAATCCACAGTCGGCCGCCGTAGTGAAGCGTCATGGTGAGTCGACTGCCTTCGCCTACGTCGCTGATCTGGGCATCAAGGACCCACGCGGCGTGCTGCCGCCCGTCGTGTTCGGCCCGCTCGAAGCGGGCATGGTGGGCATCGTGGGCGGTACGGACCATGCGTAGCCGCTTGGCCCGGGCGAAGGGTCCGAGCCGCCCGCGTAGATCCACCGACCAGGCCGGACCGGCATCGTCGCCATGGGCGGGAGCCACCACGGCGTGCGGCACGATGTCGAGCCAGTCGGGGTAGCGAAGGAGGTCCTCGATCCAGGGCCGGAGCGCCTCCGGTGGACAGGGCGCGTCCAGGATTGCGCTCACTTCCATCCTCAACCCCCTCCGGTTCCAGAGACGCTGGGCGGTGCGGGTCGGCAGGGGCGGCGAGGGGTGGTCATGGGGGTGTTCGCCGAGGGCACGAGCCCTGGCGAGGTCCAGCGTAGTGAGCGCTCACGGGGCAAGGGACACCACGGCGTTGGGGTTGATACGCAGCCGTACCGGCGCCCCCACCGCGGGAACCTCCCGGGCGGACACCTCAACCTCGAGGGATCCGCCGTCGCCAAGTTGCACCACCACCCGGCTGCGGGAGCCCATGAAGGTAGCCGCCTCCACCACCCCAGCGATCGGCCCATCCGCGCAGAAGACCACCCCATCGGGGCGCACCAGCACCGGCGGACCATCGGGAGCGCCCGGCATGGCCCCCACGTTCACAAACCCGAGTAATTGCGCGGCCCGCACCGACGCTGGTTGGGTCCACACCGCGGCGGGCGTGCCGGTCTGGATGATTTGGCCGTTGTCGAGCAAGGCCAGGCGGGTGGCTAGCGCGAAGGCCTCGGCCTGATCATGGGTTACCGCCAACACGGTGAGTTCCAGCGACCGAAACACCTCGCGTAGCTCCCCCACCAGCCGTTCCCGCAGTGGACGGTCGAGGGCCCCGAGGGGCTCGTCCAGTAACAGCAGCCGAGGCTCCGGGGCGAGCGCCCGGGCCAGCGCCACCCGTTGCTGCTCACCTCCCGACAGGGTCTGAATACGACGGTCGGCCAGACCGGCTAGGCCTACCAACGCGAGGAGTTCGCCCACCCGGCGCCGTTGCTCGGCCGCCGGACAGCCCTGCATGCGCAGGCCAAAGGCCACGTTGGTCCCCACATCCCGATGCGGGAACAGGGCGTGGTCCTGAAACATCAGGCCCACGCCCCGCCGGTGCGGTGGCGTCGCTCCGAGGTCGATGCCATCCACCAACACGGCGCCGCTATCGAGCGGCTGCAGCCCCGCCACCACGCGCAGCAAGGTGGACTTCCCGCTGCCGCTCGGCCCCAACAGGGCCACCACTTCCCCGGCGTCCACCGCAAGATCTACCCCGGCGAGGGCAACGGATCCGTCGAAGGCCACCGTCGCCCCCCGGACCTCGAGACGCGGGTTCACACCCACGTCCCCGCCCCCGCCCGGGGACGAACCCGCCAGTGGTCCACTAGCAGCACCGCCCCGGCGCAGAGCACCATCAGAATGGTGCTGAGGGCAAACGCTTCGGTGCTGTTGAGCGCACCGGGACGGCCGAGCAGGCGCACGATCACCACCGGCACCGTGGGCGTAGTGGCGCGGGCGATCAGGCTGGTGGCCCCGAACTCTCCGAGGGAAATGGCAAACGCGAAACCGGTAGCCACCAACAGGCCTCGACGCACCAGCGGCAGATCTACCTCGCGCCAGGCCCGGCCCGGTGACGCGCCGAGCACCATGGCGGCCTCTCGGAGGCGTGGATCAATGGAACGCAGCGCCGGTGACATCGTCCGCATCACAAAAGGCAGGGCCACGACCGCCTGGGCAATGGGTACGAGCCACGGACTAGCCCGCAAGTCCAAGGGTTGGTCCAACGCCACCAGGAACCCAAAGCCCACCGTCACCGCCGAGGTGCCCAATGGCAACAGCGCACCGGCGTCCATGGAACGGGCCACGCGCCCGTCCGAGCGGGCGAGGGCGATGGCGGCCAGGGCCCCGAGGGTGACAGCCAACACCGTGGCCACCGCCGCAAACCGCAACGAGTTCATCACGGCGACAGCCGGGGTAACCGCCATTCCCGTGCCGCGGCGCACCTCCCCCAAGGCCCGCCAACCGGCCAAGCCATAGCCCGAGGAGGTGCGGAAGGAACGACTCACCAGGCAGGCCAGCGGCACTCCGAGGAACACGGCGAGTACCAGGAGGTTTCCGCCCACCCACCACCGTTCGCCGGCGGTGCGCGCCCGCCGCCGTTCTGCCGGCGCCAGGGCCACCCCGGCTCGTTGTTGCCGCCGTTCAAGCCGGTCTTGTACCACGAGCAAACTTCCCACCGCCAGCAGTTGCACCAGAGCCAAAACTGCGGCCACCGGCAGGGCGAGTAGGTCGGCGGTCTGCCGGTAGATCTCCACCTCCAGCGTGGCATGACCTTGACCGCCGAGGATGCGAATCACCCCAAAGGAGGTGAAGGTAAACAGGAAGGTGATGACCGCCGCCGAGGCGATCGCCGGCCGGAGGGCCGGCAGGGTGACCGAGCGGAAGGCATCCCACCGCGAGGCCCCGAGCACGCGAGCGGCTTCCTCAGTGCGGGGGTCAAGGCCTTCCCAGAACCCCCCCACGGTGCGCACCACCACGGCATGATTGAAGAACATGTTGGCCAGCACGATGGCGGTGAGGGTGCCGCGTAGGTTCAACCCCACCGGGGAACGCTCGCCGAGCAGGGCCACGAAGGCCGCCCCCACTACCACGGTGGGCAACACGAAGGGCACGGTGGCCAGGGCCTGAACCACTCGCCTCCCTCGAAACTCGTAGCGCGCTAGTACCGCCGCGGCGGGCAGGGCCAGCACCAGCGTGGCCAAGGTAGACAGGGCGGCTTGCCAGGTGGTGAACCACACCACGCGCGCCATGGCCGGATCGCTTATCACCGTGGCGACCCCCGACAGGTCCCAGCGGCCCTCTCCCCGAAATCCCTCGCCCATGATGTTCACCACCGGCCAGGCGAAGAAGACGGCCAAGAAGGCCACCGCCGGCGCCAGCAGGAGGGTGCGCCCGCGGGGGCTCAGCGCAGCATGATGTTGGTCCACGCCTCGATCCACTCCTCCCGTTTCGCATCAATGTCGGCCGCCGGGAGTTTGCGCCCCTTCGCCGGTTCGATGCGGTTGGCCACAAACACGGCGGGCAGGACCGCCGCTGGGTTCACCGGCACCACGAACATCGACAGTGGCACGTCCTCTTGGAACGGGCGCGACAGAAGAAAATCGAGGAAGGCACCCGCCTCGTCGTAATGCTTGGTACCGGCGAGAATCCCGGCGCCTTCTACCTGTCGGTAGCACGTGCTGGCCAGCACACCGGTAGGAGCCACGTCCACGGGGGGATCAGCGAAGACGACCTCGGCGGTCGGACTCGAGCCGTAACTCACCACCAGTGGGCGGGTTCCCTCGCTGGTGCCACCCCCGGAGAACGAGCCGTAGTAGGCCTGCTCCCACCCGGAGGTCACCTCCACGCCGTTGTCGGCCAGCGCCTCCCAGTAGGCCTGCCAGCCCTCTTCGCCAAACTCGTCGATGGTGGCGAACAGGAACGCCAGACCCGGCGAGGAGGTGGCGGGATTCTCCACCACGAGAAGGTCTTGGTAGCGGGGGTCAACCAAATCCCCGAACGTCGAGGGCACCGGTAACCCGGCTTCGACGAAGTAGGCCCTGTCGTAGTTGACGCACACATCGCCGTAGTCGATTGAGGTCACCCGGTGTTTGGGGTCTAGTACCAGATCGGCGGGAATGTTCTCGCTCCCGGCCGCTTCGTAGGCCAGAAACAGATCCTCCCGCAAGGCCCGGGACACGAACGTGGAATCCACGCCGAAGAGCACGTCGGCTTGGGGTGCCCCCCGGGTGAGGATCGCCTGGTTCACCACGGTGCCGGCGTCGCCTCCCTGCAACAACTTCACCTCGATGCCGGTGGCTTCGGTAAACGCGTCGAGGACATCGTCGGACACGGCAAAAGAATCGTGGGTGAGCAGCGTGATCGTCACGGGCTTTTCCCCTCCGCCTTCGGCCTGATCACCCGAAGAGCTCCCGCAGGCGACGGCGGTCATCGCCAGGGGGAGCAGGGCCAGCCAGGCGCGGCCTCGGTGCGGCCAGGTCATGAGGGAGCCATCTGGTGGTGGGTGCCGATCTGTCCGGGTTGTATGGCCACCACCACCCCCGTGGCGATGCGCACCGAAGCAGTGCCGCTGATGAGTTCATTGCTCACGCCCCGGGTGGAGCCGGGCAGCAGGGCCTCATCGCGGAGGGGATAGAGCAGACCCTCGGTACGGATCCCACTGGCTCCGCCGTGGAGCGCCAGCAGGGTCACGAGATCACCCACGGGGCCGGTCAATCTCGCGTGGTCACGAATGACCGTGACCCGCGCCGCGCCCATCTGGGCCACCATGGACAGCGTGGCGTAGGCCGGAGCCGCAAGCAGCATGGCGTTGGCGAGCAGGTGGTCAAGGCGTCCGCCGTGCCCCCCGATGACCAGCACCTGGGACGGCTCGTAGCGAAGCGCCGCGTCGATGGCGAGTTCGAGATCGGTGGCGTCTTTCGCCGCCGGGTGCTGCTCCACGGTGGCGCCATCGCTGGTGACCCTCCGCAGCGATCCCGGCCGCACGGAGTCAAAATCTCCAATAGCCACGTCCACCGACAGCCCGAGTTCGAGGGCCCGGTCGATCCCCGAATCGGCGGCGATCACGAGTGCTCCCGCCGGCCATTGGGGCAGGTGCGCCGGATCCACCGGGTCTCCTCCGGTCACCACGATCACAAGGTTGCCGCTCTCGAGTGCTGCCATTGTCCGAATCCCTCCGCCGGCATTACCCGGTTCAGGTGCCACGGGTCGGTGGCAGACCGTTGCCGGCAAGACCACCCTCTCAGCCCGGCTACTCCGAGCTCCCCTTCGTAACGATCACCCTAGCGCCAGGAACCGGCGGTGCGGCGGTGGGTGGCCGATTACCGTCGGGGCGATGCAGCGCACGCTCTACGACAACGACCATGATCTCTTCCGCGACTCGCTTCGCCGTTTCATCGCCCGCGAGGTTGTCCCTCACCATCAAGCCTGGGATCGGGCGGGCATCGTGGATCGGTCGTTGTTCACCAAGGCTGGCGCCCACGGCTTCCTGGCCATGGATGCTCCCGTTGAGCACGGGGGCGGTGGGGTAGTGGACTTCCGCTATAACGCCATCATCGCCGAAGAGATTCAGCGGGCCGGGGTGAACTCAGCGGGCCTGGGGTGGACCCTCCACAACGACATCTGCTTACCGTATTTCCTGTCGCTCACGACGCCCGAGCAGAAGGCTCGCTGGCTACCGGGCATCTGCTCGGGCGAGCTCATCACGGCGATCGCCATGACCGAACCCGCCATCGGCTCCGACCTCGCCTCCATGACCACCACCGCCATTCGCGACGGCGATCACTACGTCGTGAACGGGTCGAAGACCTTCATCACCAACGGCATCAACGCCGACCTGGTGATCACCGCCGTGAAGACCGACCCCACCCAGCGCCATACCGGGATGAGCCTGGTGGTTCTGGAGCGAGGCATGGTGGGTTTCGAGAGGGGCCGAAACCTCGACAAGATCGGTCTGCACGCACAGGACACCGCCGAACTGTTCTTCACCGACATGGTGGTGCCAGTGGCGAACCGTCTCGGGGAAGAGGGGAGCGGCTTTCTGTCCCTGGTGGACAAACTCCCCCAGGAGCGCCTCTCTATTGCCATCACGGCGGTGGCCGCCGCGCAGCAGGCCTTCGACATCACCCTCGCCTATGTGAAGGAACGCACCGCCTTTGGGCAGCCGATCGGCTCATTCCAAAACAGCCGCTTCCGGCTGGCCGAGATGGCTACCGAGATCGCCTTCGCCCAAAGCTTCGTCGACGGCGCCGTGTTGGGCCTCAACGAAGGCAGCCTCACCGCCGAGGAAGCCGCCATGGCGAAGTGGTCGTGTACCGAACTGCAGAAACGGGTGATCGACACCTGTGTGCAACTGCACGGCGGCTATGGGTACATGGCCGAGTACGAAATCGCCCGGGCCTACGCCGACGCCCGCATCACCACGATCTACGGGGGGACCACCGAGATCATGAAAGAGATAATCGGGCGCAGCCTCGGGGTGTAGCCGGCCAGGGGGTGGTGACCCCGGCGGCTCAAGGGCATGCGCCCAGCGTGTCGAAGAAAAGAGGCAGCGGTGAACCTGCCTCCCTCGACCAAGGAACCATCCCTCATGCTCCAGCCCCACCGGCTCCGTCGAGCGATGCTCGCCCCGCTCTTGGCGGTGGGCGGCGCGCTCGTGGTGCTCGGGCCAGTGAGCCCCGCCTCCGCCGCGGTCATCAAGCCCATCGTCTTCCCGGTGGATGGCCCGGTCACCTACACAAGCGACTTTGGCGCCCCTCGGGTGGGCCACACCCACGAGGGCAACGACCTCATGGGCAAAAAGATGCAGCCTGAGTTGGCGACGGTGGATGGGGTGATCTACCGCCTCACTTTCAGCAACCTCTCGAGCGGAGGTAACTCCGTCACCATCCGGGGGGCCGACGGGTGGACCTACCACTACCTCCATGTGAATAACGACACCCCCGGAACCGACGACGCGGCCGCCACGCGCGAGCAAGCCTTCCCCAGCGACATCGTGGTGGGCGCCCCGGTCACCCAGGGTCAGGTCATCGCCTACCTGGGCGACTCCGGCAATGCGGAAGCCACCGCCCCGCACCTTCATTTCGAGATCCGCCAGCCCGCCGCAGTCGGTTCCTATTCCGGCACGCCGATCGATCCCTACGCCTCCCTGGGGGCCGCCACCCACTGGGCTATGTCCCAACGATGGGAACTCCGCCGCACCCCCACCGCGGGACCAACACAAGACATCGTCTCCTACGGTCTACAGCCCGGCGATCGGGTGCTGCTGTGTGATTGGGATGGCGATGGCACCGATGAGGCCACCGTGTTCCGGGGCGGCGTCTGGCACCTGCGCGACGGGGTGATCAGTGGGGCCACCAAGCGCCAGATCTCCTTCGGCATCGCCGCCGACGTTGCGCTGTGCGGCAACATTGATGCCGACGCCGCCGACGAACCGATGCTGTTCAACGCCGGCACCTGGACGATGCGGGCGGGCTTCGAGACAACCGACCCTGCGGCATGGACGGTGCGCTACGGCATCCGCCCGGGTGATGTCCCGGTGCTGGGCGATTGGGACGGCAACGGCCAGGACGACCTCGCTATCTTCCGGATAGGCGGCACGTGGCACATCCGAAGTTCAGCCGGCCCCGTCGGTTCCACACTGCGGACCTTCACCTATGGCCTGGCGGCCGGCGACCGACCCGTGGCGGGCGACTGGAACGGAGACGGTCGCGACGACGCCGCTATCTACCGGAAGGGCCAGTGGCATCTGCGCAGTAACGCTGACACGGCCGGGTTCACCGCCTCCACCTTCCCCTACGGGACCGCCCTGGACCAGCCCGTGTCGGGCCGCTGGAACGCCGCCGCCGCCTCGGGTTTAGGGGTATTCCGGCCGAAACCAGGCTGATTTCCCCTAGCGCCGGAGCAGATCCTTGGCGATGTGGGTGATTTGGATCTCGTCAGTACCGGCGTAGATCTGAAGGACCTTGGCGTCGCGGGCCAACTGTTCCACTTGGTACTCGGCCATGTAGCCGTTGCCACCGTGGAGCTGAACGGCTTCCATCGCCACCTCGGTGGCCGCCCGAGCGGCGTAGAGCTTCATGGCGGAGGCCTCCGCCAGAGAAAGCGGTGCACCCGCCGCACTCATCTCGATAAACCGGAAGACCAAGTTCTGCACGTTGAGCCGGGCCACCTCCATGCGAGCGAGTTTGTCCTGGATCAGTTGGAACTCTCCGATGGGCTTGCCGAACTGCACCCGATCCTTGGCATATTGCACCGACAGTTCGAGGCAACGCTCGATAATGCCCAGAGACATGGCCGCCACTCCCGAGCGCTCCATGGAGAAGGTGTCTTTGGCCCCGGCTCGGCCGCCACTGGCCACGTCTTCGGTCTCACCGATCAGGCGATCTCGACCCACCCGAACATCGGTCAAGAACAACTCGCCGGTGGGCGAGGAGTGCATCCCCATCTTGCGCAATGGCTTCGACTGTTCGAGTCCGGGCATGCCGCGATCCAACACGAACGACAAGATCTTGCGATCCTCCATCGGATTGCCCTCATCCAACTTGCAGATGAACACGATGGTGTCGGCATGGGGGCCGTTGGTGATGAAGGTCTTCGAACCGTTGAGGAGGTACTCCTCACCATCACGACGGGCACTCGACCGCATGGAACCAAAGGCATCCGATCCAGAGCCCGGCTCGGTGATCGCCCATGCGCCCACCTTGTCCAGGGTGAGTAGATCCAGGGCCCAGCGCTCCTTTTGGGCGATAGTTCCCTTGCTCATGATGGCGGCCGAGGTGAGGCCCATCGATACCCCCATGGCGGTGACCATGCCCGGCGAGTGGCGACAGATCTCGATGATCGGAAGCATCGTCATAGCGATGGAGTTGGGGTCTCCTCCCCCACGACGCCCCTGGGCCTCGGGGGCGGCTTCCTCGCCGGCGGCCACGCGCTTTTCACGTTCGATCTGGTGCTTAAACCGATCCCGAGCCATCACGTCCATGCCGAAGGTGGTGAACAACTTCCGCAGGATCTCATAAGGCGGCAGGTCGCCGTGCTCCAACTCCTCGCGCTTCGGTGCAATCTCGGCTTGCACGAACTGACGCACCGCGTCACGGATCATTAGTTGCTCTTCGGACCACTCGAACATGTCGTACCCCAGGGGAGAAGTCGTTGCACCGGACGGGCCGAGGTTAGGGGCCAACCCGATTGCTGTCACCTCCACCGCCTCCACCGGGTCACCCCGACAGCCCGTGAGAGGGGCGGCGGCGGGCCTGTCTGGCGACCATGGGACACCCGGAATGTCCCTGGAGGCCTCTGGGGTGGCATCCTTGAGGGTCCTCAGACCGCTAGCAGGAGTAACCACGTGCCCTTCAAGGTCGGAGACAAGGTCGTCTATCCCCATCACGGGGCCGCAATCATCGAGGGAACCGACACCATCAACCTCCTCGAGGGCGGCAAGACGAAGTACTTCGTGCTGCGCATGACCCACGGGGATCTTCTGCTGAAGGTGCCAGCGGACCGCGCCGAGGAGATTGGGATGCGGTATCCGATTTCCAAGGAAGACGTGGAAGACGTGTTCCAGGTCCTGGCCAAGAAAGACGTGCGCGAGCCCACCAACTGGTCACGCCGATTCAAGAACCACCAGGAGAAACTGAAATCGGGCGACGTGTACCAGGTGGCCGAGGTCGTGCGTAACCTCGCCCTCCGGGACGCCGACAAAGGCCTCTCGGCCGGCGAGAAATCCATGTTTGTGAAGGCCCGCCAGGTCCTGGTCAGCGAATTGGCCTTCGCCCTCAACATCTCCGAGGACACCGCCCTCACCCGCCTCAACAAGACGCTTTCGTAGCAATCGGCGGCGCCGAGACAATCCGGACGCCGTCTGTCAGGCCGTTATCTCCTCTTCGACAACAAGGATTTTATCGTGCGCCGAGTTCTCGTCTCACTCATCGCTGTTATGGCGCTCGTCGCAGGTCTCAGCGCCTGCGGCAAGGACCAGCTGGCGTCGCCCCTGGATTCCGTAAAGATCATCCAGACCGATGGCCCCCAGCCCGAACTCGAGTTCGACCTACCCCTCTCGGTGGAAAAAACCACGGTTCGGGTGATCAAAGAAGGGGAAGGCCGAGCCATTACCCCGGAGGACACCATCACGTTCAACTTCGTCGTGGTGAATGGGACCGACGGGAAGGTGCTGGGCACCTCCTACGAGGGCGCTCCCGCCTCCCTCAAACTTTCCGAAGACATCATGCCCGGCATCGCCACTGGCCTGAAGGGTCAGAAGGTGGGAACTGAGGTGCTCGTAGCCATCGCCCCCGCCGACAGTTTCGGGGCGAAAGGCTTCGAGAGCGGCGTAACCGATGACGACACCCTGCTGTTCCTGGCCGAGATTCTTTCCGCCGACCTTCGCCGCCCCTCGCCCGGGTCGCCTTGACGGGTGCACGAAACTGTGAGGTAAAGCAATGCATTCACCCAAGCGTTTCCGTCGACTCATTGCAGTCGCCGGCGTCCTCGCCCTGGTCATCGTGACCTCGGGTTGCTACAACTACTAGAAGGTCAACCACGACCCCGGCAAGACGTTCGCCAACGACTGGTACGCCGGTATCCCGCTGGAGAGTGTCAACATCACCTCCTGCACGGTGACCCTGTACTCTGGCTTCTCTGACGGCTCGGGCTACGTCTGCCGCAGCATCGATGGTGTCGAAGGAGCAAACGATCCGGGCAACTGGTTCGTGGATCCGGGAGGCAAGGGCGACCTCAGCGACAACGGCATCGTCTCGATCGTCGGTACGTCGAGTTCCAGCAGGGGCGCAACGCTCGTGATGGAGGACGACAAGACGTTCGAGGGATGTGCCTGGCAGTCGCCGAACAATACCTGGTTCTGCGACTACATGGTCACCATCTACACCATCCCGTTCGACACCACCAGCGGGTACAACTACGTCGCAGAAGGGAAGAAGTTCCTGGACCGCACGGTCAACGAGCTCGAGTGCGCGGCAGCTCTCTCCGGAGGGGTGTACCTCGGGAAGGGGTGGACCGTCGGCGGGCTGTACGCCTGTGGCGTGGTGATGACGTGACAGCAGAAGATGTGCTGAGTATCCTGATTGCGGTTGTCGTACTGGTGTTGGTGATCTTCGGACCACCATGGTTTCGCCGGTTCGTCGCAATCAGCCTCGGAGTCATCCTCGCTGCCTTGGTGATCATCACCATGCTGGCGTGGGCCATCGGTCCGTGACCTGCAGCTAACCCACTCAGTCTGGTTTTCACTGAGTCTGTCAAAACAAGGTAGTTTGGTATCTTTCAAGTCAGTCTTATGACTGATCCAAACAAAGACGGTGGGGTCGAGCTAGAACCATTTGGTTTGCAACCCGTACTCACTTGTGAGTACGAGCTCCCCACAACACTGGGAACAACCGAAAAGGTCGCCTGTGCACCGCACAGACACCCCAGTAAGTTTTCCAGTAGTTTCTACAAATAGTGTATTTGTACTGATGAGTCCTTTTGACCAAACCTGCAGGACGAAAAACTACGAGACAACCAGCAACTACATTTTCTCGCCGTAAAGCAAGTCGCCGGCGTCGCCCAGACCCGGCACCCACCGTCACCTTGAGCGATACCGGCGCCCCCACCATTGCCCTCGGCGATGGCGCCGCGGTGCCGGCGCTAGTGGTGCAACCTCTCATCACGGGTACCGGAGCGAAGGTGGAGGAAGGCCAATCGGTAACCGTCCATTACACCGGTGCCTTGTACACCGACGGCTCGGTGTTCCACTCCTCCTGGGACCGATCGGAGCCCTTTACTTTCGTCGTCGGGTCCGGCGAGGTGATCCCCGGTTGGGACAAGGCGTTGGTGGGTCAGACCGTGGGGTCTCAGTTGCTTCTCGTGATTCCGGCGGTGGACGCCTACGGGGATGCCGGCCAGGGGAAAATACCGGCGGGGCCACCCTCATCTTCGTAGTGGACATCCTCGAAGCCTTCTGATCTGACGACCGTCAGGTGTCGGGCCCCTCGGTGCGTTCGGCGTACTCGTACACCACGTCGTCGAAACTGTCGACGGGAAAGACGTACAGCACCCGCAGCGGGTCAGTGCCTACGTTCGTCACGTAGTGCCACGCGTTGCTCGGTATGAACAGGGCGGTTCCCGCCTCCACGGCATGGGCTTGATCATCGATGTGCACAAGACCGGTGCCGGAGGTGATGTAGTACACCTCGGCCACGGGGTGGCGATGGCGGGCACCGGCGGTGGGAGCAGCCGGCGGGATCTCGGCGGTGCCCATCGTGATGCCCTCGGTGGGGGTGCGGTCGGCACTGAGCAGCGTCCGCCACGAGAACAACTCACCCCGCCGCTCCACGGGCACCTGACCTTCACTGGTGAAATAGGGGCTGGACACAAGCAACCTCAGGGGCGTCGATGGATGAACCAGCGGTCCCACCATAGGCCTCTCATAAAGCGTTCGTCGGCGGGTTAGGCCAGAAGGCTACGGAGCATCCAGGCGGTCTTCTCGTGCACCTGCAACCGCTGTGTCAACAGATCGGCGGTCACTTCGTCCTGCGCTTCTTCCACTCGCGGAAACACCGATCGGGCCGTGCGGGTAATGGCTTCATGATCGGCTACCAGACGGGTGATCATCTCGGTGGCAATTGGGTGATCCTCGTCCTCGGAAATTGACGACAGGCGGATAAATGCTTGGTAACTGGCGGGGGCGGGCACCCCCAAAGAACGGATGCGCTCCGCGATCAGATCTACCGCCAGAGAAAGTTCGACGTACTGCCCCTCGAACATGAGGTGCAGCGTTTGGAACATCGGGCCGGTCACGTTCCAGTGGTAGTTATGGGTCTTGAGATACAGCGTGTAGGTATCGGCGAGCAGCCGCGACAGCCCTTCCGTGATCGCTAGGCGGTCGTCTTCGGCAATGCCGATGTCGATAGGAAACTCAGGCATGGGTTCTCTACTTCGGGACCGTTCAGGTACCCCTTTACCGCACGGTCAGTACTTCAGGTTGCGGCCGGAATCGCCGGGCTTCGGGTCAGAGGGCCGCATCGACGAGTCCTGGTCGAGCACGCTCTTGGTGAGGGCGATGCCACCGGCGATCACGACGCCATAGATCGTGAACGCGAACACCACGATGCCCACCAGAAACACAACCTTTTCGCTCATGTCTTGGGCCCTCCGGACTCTTGAAGATCCACGCCCACTACCGGCATCAACAACAACGTGCCGAGCGAGTGGATCGACGGGACCCACAGCCCCACAAAAATTCCCGCATAGATTTCGTCTTGCACGAAGTAGAGGTAGACGGAGAAAAGAAACGAAAAGAAGCCAGCTAGCACGAACGGCAACTTCGCTTGGAAACCTCTCGGCAGTGATTTCATGGCAACTCCTAGCGGCGGGGGGACGGTCCCATCCTAACCACCCCGGGGGTCGTTTATTCCCTGTGGGGGCTCACGGGGAGGAGAGATACCCCTGCACCGCGACGGCGGTACGTCCCCCGCTGAACATCGCCCCCTGGAGCGAAGCGGTATCGCGATGATCGCCACATACAAACAGGCCATCGCCCAGTGCCACGGCCTGCTTGGGGCGAAGGGGGGCGCGCTGGGCCGGCTGCCCGTGAGGGATCACATCGGTGCGCAGGTGCTCCCACTCGCCGGTGGTCGACCCGAACCAGCGGGCCAGTTGCTCACGGGCTCGGCCGGTGATGTCGGGGTCGAGGGAATCGGCCCCGGGAACCGCCGCCGCCACCAAGGCCCGCCCCGGCGGGGCGTAGGACGGGGCCACCTCACTCATTACCGCCACGTTCTTCACCGGGCCGCTGGCCTCACCATCGAGGATCAGCACCGGGCCGCGGCGCGGCGGATCCGGGCTGGCGAACCAACAGCAACCGGCAGCCCGCGAACCCGGATCGGGCACGGCGGCCCCCACCAGGCGGTGGGCTACCGGTCCTTCCGTGGCCACGACCACCACCCGAGCATCTACCCGCTCACCCCCCTCCAGTACCGCCCCAGCCGGAGTGACCTCTCGCACCATCGCCCCAAGCCGAACGACCCCCTCTGGCAGCGTGGCCGCCAGTTGCGCGGGGATCTCCCCCATCCCTCGAGCCGGCACACCGATGGCCCCCACCGCCAGCATCCGCAAGATCGTCTCGAAGCGTCGGCTGGATACCTCCAGGTCGGGATCCAGTTGGATCCCGGCGAACAGTGGCTGCCAGAACGACCCGATCATCTGGGGCGAAAATCCGGCGGCCTGTAGTCGCTCCGCGGTGCTGGTGTCGGGGCGACGGAGCAGATCTTGGACGCTTGATCGCCGCACGTCCAGCACCAGACGAGCGAGGCGGATCTTGTCGGCCAGCGAGCCGATGGGCGCTGCCACCGTCTCGGGGATCCGTAGGGGGAACCGGCGAGGATCGCTCACCCGATGAAAGCCGCCCCGTACCCGTATCACCGCTCCGGGGTCGAAGAGAGACAGGCCCAGGGCATCTACGTCGAGCCGTTGTTGTACCTCGGGGTAGGCCGTCAGCAGGATCTGGAAGCCACGATCGAGAAGAAACCCATCCACCGAGTCGGTGCGCACCCGGCCCCCCACGGCGTCGGATGCCTCGAGCACGGTGCAGGACACTTCGGCCCGTATCAGGTCCTGGGCGCAGGCCAGCCCGGCCACCCCAGCCCCCACGATCACTACGTCGACCACGGTCAGAAACTCGCGCTCGGAAGGTCCGTCACACCCTGTTCCAATGCCTCACAGATCGTAACCGCCACCTGGTGCGGAGCGAGACCAACGGGCAACTTGGGGGCCGTACCCGCCAGCGGTCGCTCCGCTAATCCGGTTTCCGTATGGGGCGGGCGGGCATCAAGCACCCGAATCTTGCTGCGACGAGCCTCCCGGGCTAGGGCTTGGTCGAAGGATCGCACCGCCGCCTTCGAGGCTCCGTAGATGGCCATACCCGGCCGGTTCTCCTCGGCGATCACCCCCGAGATGTTCACAATGGCACCCCCGGCACTCATCCGATTCAGCGCCGCTTGAGCCAACATGATCGGTACGAAGGTGTTGGTGAGAAACAGTTCCTCCATGGTGTCGGCCGACACATCCGCCATCGGGCCGAAGGCCACCACCCCCACCGCGTTGATCACCACGTCGAGCCGACCGGCGTGATCGATAGCGGCTTCTACCGCCGCAACACAGGCCTCGGGAGTGCGGAGATCCAGGGGAACGCGCCGTCCCGGCACGGTCATTTCCTGCAGACGACCGGCATCCCGCCCCACCAGCAGGAGGCGGGCCCCCCGTCGATGCAGCTCCTCAGCGAGGGCCGCCCCGATACCCCCAGTGGCCCCGGCGAGGAGCACCGATGCTCCCCTCAGTGGATGGGGAACATCGCTGTTGTCTTCAGGGCTGGAGCCCACGGGCGACCTCCGGGTTCGTCAGGAGGTCGCAGGACCCTGTTGGCAACCTATCGACCCCTCATGGCCGAACCACCAGGAGAAAGCGATTCATCTCCACCCGACCCTCGCCTTCGGGACCGACGCCAGCGCCCCGACCCACGTGGTGTGGGTGAAGGTCACTCATCCTGGTAGCGCTGGCGCAACTCGAATTTCAGAACCTTGCCGGCCGGGTTTCTCGGCAGCTCATCGATGATCTCGAGCCGAGTGGGAAGTTTGTATTTCGCCAAGCTCTGGCTCGCGAAGTCTCGGAGTTCAGCGAGGGTCAGTTCCTGACCCGGTTTCAGGACCACCGCCGCGACCACGGCCTCACCCCATCGCTCATCGGCCAGACCGATAACGGCCACTTCCCCCACGCGGGGATGGCTGTAGAGCACCGACTCCACCTCGGCTGGGTACACGTTCTCTCCCCCGGTGATCACCATGTCCTTGAGGCGGTCCACCACGAACAGGAAGCCGTCCTCGTCGAAATAGCCAATGTCCCCAGAGTGAAACCATCCGTGCTCGTCGATCACCTCGGCGGTGGCCTCGGGGCGATTCCAGTAGCCCGCCATCACATTGGGACCGCGGGTACAGATCTCCCCGCGGGTGCCCACCGGCGACGGGTTGCCGTCCTCGTCGAGCACCCCGAGGTCGGAATACAGCGGGGCCTGGCCTGCCGATCCCACCTTCGTCGCGGCAAACTCGGCCAGCAAGAGTGACGATAGGGGCGCCGTTTCCGTGAGGCCGTAGCCCTGCACGATGGGAATCGCTCGATCGTTGTAGAGCACCAGCAGTGGCTCGGGCACCGGCGCACCACCGACGAGGAAGAGCCGCACGCTGGTGAAGTCGGTGGTGTCGAAGGCGGGTTGTTGGCTCATGAACAAAAAGATGGCCGGAACACCAAACATGTTGGTCACCCCGTGGGTCTCGATGGCGGTGAGCGCGGCACCCGGGTCGAAGGTGCGATGCAGCACGATCTCGCCTCCCCGCTGCATCGTGAGGATCGTGAGAACGTTGAGTCCACCGATGTGAAACAACGGTGCCACGACCAGGCTTACCTCGTCGTTGCCGAAGGACGCCGCGTTCATGGCGTTGATGTTGTTCCAGGCGATATTGCCGTGGGTCAACATCGCCCCCTTGGGTCGCCCGGTGGTTCCGGAGGTGTACATGATCAGTGCCACATCGTCGGCCTTCACCGCCGCCGCTTCCTCCAGCGGCGAGGTGGACGCCAGGACCTCGTCGAGGGCTTCCCATCCGGCGCGGCCGCTTTCGGCGCCGATGTAGCGGGCGCATGACAGTTGGGGGCGGATGTCGTCGATCACCTGGGTGTGGGCGTCATCCACGATAACGGTGTGCACGCCGGCATCATTGATGATGAAGTCGAGTTCGGAGCCTGTCAGGCGGAAGTTGAGCGGGACGAAGATGGCCCCAAGGCGTGCGGCACCGAACATGGCGACAAAAAACGCGGGGTGGTTCAGGCCCAGATAGGCCACCCGGTCCCCCGGCCTCACCCCGCCGATGCGCAGCGAGGCCGCGCATCGATCAGCCCGATCCAATAGGTCGGCGTACGTCCAGGTTTCCCCTTCGAAGGTGACGGCCCGATTGTGTGGTGCCAAGAGCACCCTCTGGGCCAAAAGGCGACCGAGGCCTACGTCAGGGGTGTTGTGCATCATCGCCGCAACTTACACCGGCGCCCGACTCCGTCCGTCGCAGATCAGAGCAGCGAGGCCACCACATCAAGGGTGTCGTGACGGTTGGCGAAGGGAACGGCCACGAAGTCGGTGGCCCCGGCGTCCATGACCCGTTCGATACCCGCCACCACCGTGGCTGCATCGCCCACGATGGCCACATTGGCCGGCCCGGCCGCCCCTTCCAGATCCAGCATCGCTCGATACGACGGCAGGTATCCGTACATGGCGAAGACCTTGGCGGCGCGTTCCCGTTCCGCATCGGGGTCGTCGGTAACGCACACCGGGAGAGCGGCCACGATGCGCGGCTCGGGCCGCCCGGCCGCCGCCGCCGCCTCGCGAATCGCCGGCCCTACGTGGGATTCGATGGTGGCGGGTCCGGTCATCCAGGTGATGGTTCCCTCGGTGCGAGTGCCGGCCAGTTTCAGCATCTGGCTGCCCAACGCCGCCACGAGAACCGGAACCGGGGGAGCGTCGGGGATACCCAGGCTGAGTTTGGCTGTGAGGGTTTCGCCGGTGAAGTCGCTGGCCTCACCCTGCAGAAGGGGGATGAGAATCGACAGATACTCACGCAGGTGGCGCACCGGTTTATCGAAGGACATACCAAGCATCGAGTCGATCACAATCTGATGCGATAGCCCGATACCCAGGGTGAACCGGCCGCCGCTGATCTGCTGCAGCGTCAGCGACTGGGCGGCCATCATCATTGGATGCCGAGGGTAGGTAGGCACGACTGCGGTGCCGATCTCGATGGTGGGCACCTCATGCGCCACTACCGCCAGCGCCGTAATGGCATCAAGGCCGAAGATCTGGGGCACCCAGAACGACCCAAATCCCCGAGCCGCGACGTCGCGGGCGCTCTCCACCAGGCCGTTCACCGACTCGTGCTGATCAAAAACGCCGATGCTCATGCCAATCCTTTCGAAGGGGGTCCGCGGTTGGGTCTGGGGACCCCCGTGACGTTATCTACTCCCCCGTCCGGCCCCACCAGTGGCGACAAAAACTTTGGCCCGCGGCCGACATCGCTTGGCCGGCTCGCACCATCCCGCTCTGGGCACGGGTCAACGCGCCCAGAGCGGGACCACACAACCTTCGACTGATTATCCCAGTTTGAAACCGGTGGCAATCGCCCAGGACTTGTCCACGTGGAGCATGCCATCCATCCCCGGGGCTACGACCACCACCGGGGCGGGAATCCGGTTTCCGGTCTGAGCTTCGAACGACACCGGACCGGTCCATCCCATCCATCCATCGGCGGCCTCCAGGGCGGCCCGCAGCGGCTCGGCCTCGAAACCGCCGGCATCCTCGGCGGCCTCGGCCAAGACGTTCACCGAATCGTAGGCGTAGGGGCTCCAGGTGCCCGGTTCCTCGCCAAACTCGACCTCGAACTGCGCCACCAGCTCGGCTGAGTTTGGGAAGTCGCTGGGGGCGGGAACCCCCACGAGGGGGCAGTTCTTGGCCGCCTCGGGGCCCGCGGCCTCCACGAAAGCATCATCGGTGGCGGAGTAGTCACCCAGGCACTTGGCCGAAGTGCCGGAGGCGAGCATGTCCTTGGCCAAGACGGCGGCTTCGGGGTAGTAGGTGACGAGGTAGATAAGTTCGGCGCCCTTCGCGGTCGCCGCTGCCAGCGCCACGGTGTACTCGCTCTGGCCTGGTTCCACAGGAATGTTCGCCACTACCTCCGCGCCAGCCGCCCCGAGGGATGCGACCATCGCCTTGTCGGCTTCGACGGTGTACTCGGTGGAGGAGTCGAAAATCAGTGCAACGTTCTTAGCGCCCGCCCACTCGGTGATGGCCGTGGTGGCCACCGGAGCGATTTGGCTTGTCATGGGCTGGGGGGTGAAGCCAAGACCCGCGGTGGTATCAGCCGAGGTGAAGCGAAGAGGAACGATTCCCGCCTCGATATAGAGGGGCAGGGTCTTGGACCCAACCCCGGAGTTGTACGGGCCTACCACCGCTGACAGGCCTTCGGCGATGGCGGCCTTGGCCGCCACCACTCCCACCTTGGGGTCGGCTCGGTCGTCGATGGGCACGATCTTCACTTGCTTGCCGCCAATACCGCCATCGTCATTGAGTGCCTTAGCCGCCATTTCGGCGCCTCGAAGCATGTCGGTTCCGACGCCCGCTTGGTCGCCCGTGAGGGGAGCCTCAAGACCGATCCAAACCTCGTCGTCGGGCACCGTTCCGATCTTGAGAGTCGAACCGGTGGTCTCCGAACTGGCGTCATCGGAATCCGACGATGAACACCCCCCCACCAGGATGAAGCCCGCCAGCATCAACGCGACGATATGAATCCCCCGTTGCTTTCCCTTGCCCATGTCCCTCATTCCCCCTGGTCTGGTAGAGGCTTACAGTGCCTCGCAGGGTGCAGGGTAGCCTCATCCCGTGATTCTCACGAAGAAATCGGGACGCCAGCCGGCGCCGCGGCGGCCAGCAGATCTCCCCGTTCGCCCCACGTAACATGGGTTGTCGCACCCTCCTCGGCTGGGCGCGGGAATGGCCGCGGCCCTCCCGCTCGGCCACTCCGTCCCCCTCCCCGACACCCCCGGAAGCGCCATCCACCAAGAGTTGAACCGCCAGAGCATCCGCTGCCTCTAGACCCCTGTTCCAGCGCCACCAGCAACGGCGATGCCACCATTACGTGAGGAGATCAGCACCATGTGGGATTTCGAGACCGAACCGGAGTTTCAGGAGCACCTGCACTGGGTGGAGAACTTCGTCAAGGAGGAGATCGAACCTCTTGACCTCGTGTGGGGGGGGCTCGAGTTCACTCCGTTGGACGACAACCGCCGTCGGGCCATCGACCCCCTGAAACAGCAGGTACGGGAACGGGGCCTCTGGGCCGCTCACCTCGGCCCCGAACTCGGCGGGCAGGGCTACGGCCAACTGAAACTGTCCCTGATGAACGAGATCCTGGGCCGATCAGGGTGGGCACCGATCGTGTTCGGAACCCAGGCACCCGACACCGGCAACGCCGAGATCATCGCCCACTACGGCACCGACGAGCAGAAGGCTACCTACCTCCAGCCGTTGCTAGCCGGCGAGGTGTTCTCGTGTTATTCGATGACCGAACCCCATGCCGGGGCCGACCCCACCATGTTCACCACCCGGGCCATTCGCGACGGCGACGAGTGGGTGATCGAGGGCTGGAAGTGGTTCTCGTCCAATGCCCGTACGGCCGCGTTCCTCATCGTCATGGTCGTGACCGACCCCGACGTGAGCGCCTACCGGGGCATGTCGATGTTCCTCGTCCCCACCGACACCCCCGGTGTCACCATCGTGCGGAACGCGGGCCTCGGTAGCGAGGCCGCCGACGAGGGGAGCCATGCCCTCATCCACTACGACCAGGTTCGGGTACCGGCGCAGGCCCTCCTGGGCGGCGAGGGCGAGGCCTTCGCTATCGCCCAGACCCGCCTGGGCGGGGGGCGCATCCACCACGCGATGCGCACCATCGGGATGTGCAACCGGGCCTTCGACATGATGTGCGAGCGGGCCCTGAGCCGCGAGACCCAGGGGTCCCTGCTGGCCGATAAGCAGTTCGTGCAGGGCTACATCGCCGACTCCTACGCCGAGATCAAACAGTTCCGGCTCCTCGTGTTACACACGGCATGGTCGATCGACCGCTACCAGGACTACCGGCGAGTGCGAAAAGACATTGCCGCCGTGAAGGTGCTCATGCCGGGACTGATCACCAACGTGGTGCAGCGTTCGATGCAGGTACACGGCGCCCTGGGTGTGTCCAACGAGATGCCCCTGGCCCGCATGTGGCTGGCCGGTCCGATTTTGGGGTTAGCCGACGGACCCACCGAGGTGCACAAGGTCACCGTCGCCCGTCAGGTGCTGCGCGACTACCGCGCCAGTGACGACCTGTGGCCCACCGAACATCGGCCCAAGAAACTGGCGGCCGCCCAGCAAAAACTGGCCGCCTATCTTGAACTGGAAGTGGGGAACCTGTGAGCGTCACCGACGACGCCACCGGCGATCCGGTTCTCGAAGTCGACCGTCTGGGCCCCTGGCTCGACACCCTCGACCTGCCCGGACGCGGGGCACCCATCGAATCGCGTTACCTCTCCGGCGGCAGTCAGAACCAGATCTTCGAGATCCGTCGTGGCGATCTGCACGCCGCGCTGCGGATTCCTCCGCCCACCGCCCCGGCGAGCCGTGACGCCGGCATCGTGCGCGAGTGGCGCATCATCGAAGCGCTGGCGGGCACCGATGTGCCCCACACCGATGCCATCACCGTGTGCGAGGACCCCTCGATACTGGGCCGCACGTTCTACCTGATGGGTTTTGTCCACGGCTGGTCACCGATCGAAGTAACCGAGTGGCCCGAGCCTTTCCAATCCGATGTCGCGGCCCGTCAGGGCTTGGCCTACGAGTTGATCGACGGTATCGCCCGACTGGCGCGGGTTGATTGGCGGGCCAAGGGTCTCCACGATCTTGGCCACCCCGACGGCTTCCACGACCGGCAGGTGGACCGGTGGCTGGCCTTCCTCGACCGCATCAAGGGTCGAGATCTTCCCGGCCTCGACGAGGCCTCACAGTGGCTACGGACCCACCGACCGATCGACTTCGTTCCCGGCCTCATGCACGGCGATTACCAGTTCGCCAACGTCATGTATGCCCATGGCGGCCCAGCCCGTCTTGCCGCCATTGTCGACTGGGAGATGGGCACCGTCGGTGATCCGAAACTCGACCTGGCCTGGGTCATCCAGTCCTGGCCCGAGCACCCCGACGATGTGCCCGATATTGGCTACGTGGACCTCACCGGTATGCCCACTCGCGACCAACTCCTCGCCCGCTACGCCGCCGGGTCGGGTCGTCAGGTCGACGACATGGACTATTACCTGGTGCTCGCCCGCTGGAAGCTCGCCATCGTGCTCGAACAAGGCTTCCAACGGGCCGGGGGCGATCCCAAACTCATGGCGTTCGGCGACATCGTTGTCAACCTCATGGCCAGTGCCGCCGAGACCGCCGCCCGCAGCGACTACCGATAAGCCGGGTGCCGGGCCGAGGCGTTTGAGGGCCGCGATGGCGCCGGTTCTCGATAGGCGATGGAGCTCCACCGTCGCCATTTCTGGCCGCTGGCCGCCCTCCGCGCCCCGTGTCGCAGCGTCTTCGGCGCGTCCATCTGATCCGCCACGCGCCGGGTCACAACGAGACGCTCGACGTTGACATAACCTTGCGGTACACGCACGACGGCGGGGGGTGACATGAGCGATCAGGGGCGTCGAGGTAGTATCTGGTCGAGGCGCCCTCGCGCCGGACTGTCGGGAGCGGATCTACACAACGCCCGACTCACCGGTGCTGCTCTCACCGGCGCTTCCCTCAGCGGTAGCGACCTCAGCGGCGCCAATCTGCGCTACGCCGACCTCAGCGGAGCCGACCTCACGCTGGCGCACCTAACCGGCGCCGACTTGCTCGACGCCGACCTCAGCGGTGCCAACCTGACCGACGCCAACCTGACCGACGCCAACCTGCGTTACGCCAACCTGACCGACGCCAACCTCAGCGGCGCCAACCTGCGCCGGGCCAACCTGAAATACGCCGAAATGGCCGGAGCCGACCTCAGCGGTGCCAACCTCACCGATGCCTACCTGCGTCGGGCCGACCTCAGCGATTTGCGGTGGTCGAATACGACGTGCCCCGACGGCGTCGTGCGAAACACACCCCCGCCAGCGCAGTAAGGCGTCTCGCGGCCCCCCGGGCCGGTGCGGTCAGGCTGCGGGGGATGCGTGCACGATCAGAATCGAGTGGGTGGTGGTGGCGGCCTGGCGGAATCTCGCCCGTTCGACGTACTCCGTCTGTTTGACACCAACGGTGACACGCCCCGCCTCATCTTCGAGCGTAAGAGCGGATTCTCTAACATCATCGATCCCGAGGCTTACGAGTCGTTCTTAGGCAAAGGTCGGATAGCCGAAAGGTAGGGGCACCCACCGATCTGGCGCCTGCCATCTGAGGCGCGTCGCCCTAGGGATCCCAGCAATGGCCGTGGAGTACCGTTGGGTTGTGAGCCCGGTGCGGGAACCCCATAAGCGATCGCTCGACAACTACATCCTCCTCAACCCCGATGACATTGCGGCCCTTATGCCCTTGGGAACGGTGCACCCCACTCTCGTCGGGGAAATGATTTTTGCCGCGGGGGACGCCACCCAGTCGTTCGTTGTGGTGCTCGCTGGAAAGGTCGACATCGTCGGCGCTGGCCTCGACGGACCGTCCATCATCACCACTCACATTGCCGGGCAGTTTCTCGGCGAGCTCAACCTGCTGGTGGGCCAGCGCCCCTTCGTCAGCGCCGTGGTCACCGAAGCGGGCTCGGTACTCGTCATCCCCTTGCCTGTATTAACCGATTTCTTGCGCGCCACACCGGAACTGGCCGACCTGGTGTTCGATGAGTTCATGCTGCGCAGATCGAGGCTGCATCGCGGCTCCGGCACCGCCAATGTGGTGATCGTCGGAAGCGGCTTCTCACCGGAGGCGATGGCGCTGCGGGTGTTTGCCTCGCGATCGTATGTGCCCTTCCAGTGGATCGATCTCGATAGTCACGCCGACCCCATCGGCTTCCTCGCTCGGTTGGGAATAGACCCGGCTGCTGTTCCCGTGGTCATCACGCCCGCGTCTCGGCTCGACCAGCCCACCACCGTCGAGTTCGCTCATTCTCTCGGCCTCGACCATGGCCCCGCTCTCAACGATGTCCACGACGTTGTCATCGTGGGCCTCGGCCCAGCCGGCCTGGCGGCGGCCATCGTGGCGGTGTCGGAGGGCCTCGACGTGGTCTGTCTCGAAGCCGTCGCCGTTGGTGGACAGGCGGCCGCAAGTTCGCGCATCGAGAACTATCTCGGGTTCCCCAACGGCATTTCCGGCAAGGAGCTCACCACCTCCGCCGCCCTGCAAGCCCAGCGCCTCGGCGCCCGCCTCACGAGCCCCAGCAAGGTCGTCGGTCTACGGGTGGCGGATGAACACCGGGTGATCCAACTCGAAGACGGCACCGAAATCGCCAGCCGCACCGTGGTGATTGCATCGGGCGCACGCTATCGGCGGCTCGACGTGGAGGACTTGGCCCGATTCGAAGGTGCCGGGGTCTACTACTCCACCAGCAAAATCGAAACCCGTCTCTGTGCGGCCCAATCCGTGATCGTGGTGGGCGGCGGCGACTCAGCGGGCCAGGCCGCCCTGGCGCTGGCCCAGAACTGCGCGGCCGTGACCGTTCTGGCGCGACGCCCGAACCTGCCTGAAACCATGTCGCAGTATCTCGTGACCCGGATCGAAAGCCACCCGCGCATCCGCGTCATGAGCGGCACGGAGGTCCGCGTCATCACTGGCGTCGACGCAGTCGAGTCGGTCGTCGTCGAGAACACCATCACCGGTGAACGCGAAACGCTGCCGTGCCGCGCCGTGTTCTGTTTCATCGGTGCCGTCCCGGCCACCGAATGGCTGTGCGGCGCCGTGGCGCTGGATGCCAAGGGCTTCGCCCTCACCGCCGGTGACCTGCCGGCGAATCCAATCGATGGTGGCCTCTTCGGCGATTTCGATCCGTTGCCGTACGAAACCTCGCTACCAAGCGTATTCGCCGTGGGAGATGTGCGCTCACATTCAGTCAAGCGGGTCGCCAATGCCGTGGGTGAAGGATCAACGGTGGTCCATTCGATCCTTCGTACCCTCGACCCATGCCTCTGATCGATTCACCCACGGGAGGCGACGAAGCCGCCGGCCGAGGTGCTCGAAGTGGCCCGGGGTAGCGGCATCGAAGGCCGCAAGGTCATCCGGAAGATGACGAACCGTTCGGTTCGCGATGGGGCGAAGCACTACAAGGCGGGCGAGTCGCTAAAGGCGGTCGCGGTCCGGTTCGATGTCGACGCTGGGACCCTTACCGGTGCGTTCCGGCGGGCAGGCGGGCCGATACGTGTCCGCCGCAACGGTGGCCATCGTCCACCTGAGCCGTTCCGGCCACGGTGGCGCCGGGCTCCCCAACACGGGCCTGATCAACCCGGGGCAAGTCTGCGATGCCCCCGATCGGCACTTGTGGGGCAGTGCCTACTGATGACTCCAGGCTTCGAGTGCTACAACACCGTCACCATCGAGCTCGGCGATGCGCGCCCGACGTCCAGCAGCCGTCAGCGCCAGGTTCTCCATCGTTCCCCGGACCTCCAGCCCCTCATCACCGTGCGACCAACCGTGGTCCGTTGCAGCCCATCGGATCGCCGGTCGGCCCGGACTGGTGAAAGAACGGCCAACTCGCCTGAATAACAACCGGAGCACTGGCTCGTAGTCATCGGGCGGCACTGTCACCTTGACGTCGAGCGGGATACGCACGTCGAGACTGTGCAAGAGCACGTCGCTGAAAGGTGCCGCCTCGGGCCATCCCGGCCGTGCGAACCAGTGGTCCGCTACCTTTCGGTACTGGGACAGCAGTTCGGCCGTTGGACGACAACCATCGTCGACCGCCAGCAGATGATTCGCCTGGTCAAACCTGCCTCGCGCCTTCAGCACCGCCCGCACGTATCTCCTCACCGGCGGACGGGCGGCGAGGATCAGATGCGCGAGGACGTGTCGGACCGTCCACCCGCCACAGAGTGACTCGACCTCCCACCGATCGCCCTCTATCTCCTCAAACGTGGCGATCAACGATTGGCGAGCCTTGAAGGTCCTCTCCCTCATGTCCATGACCGAGGACCCTACGACGGCCAAGAGCGTCCAGGTCTTCGACTCGACCCCTGCCCCGAAACGCCGGTCAGCGGAGCGTGCCACGCAGCCAACGGGAGACGGCGGCGCTGGCGGCCGCCGTCGACACGAGGCGGGTACGGTGAGCCGATGCCCGCCGCGCTCTCGACCACGCCAGTGAGCGACGTCGATTTCGGTCTCGATCTCGGCCCCGGCGATGTCCGGCTGCCCGGCGCCGCCCTGCACCGGGAGCTGGCCCGACTCCGAAGTGCCCACCGTCTCGCCCTCGTCGACTTCGGCGGGATCCCCATGCAGCTCGTGACGCGCTTCGCCGATCTCGAAGCGTGCTTCCGCGACGACGAGAGACTGCCGGCCGGCCCGACCTACGCCATGACCGTCGAGCCCTGCCAGGGGGTCACCTTCGAGAGCCTCGACGGCCCGGAGCATCACGCCCTGCGCGACCTCACCACACGCGGACTGCGGCGCCGACCGGTGGAGCGATACGAACAGGATGGGCTCGCTCCGCTCTGCGACGCGGTGATCGACCGGTTCGTCGACCGTGGTCGGGCCGACCTCGTCGAGGCGTTCACCTCGGTGTTCCCATTCCTCGTGTTCGCCGACCGCATGGGCCTGCCCTTCGACGCCGCCGACCGCTTCATGGGGTGGGCGTTCGACATCCTCAGCTATCCGATCGCACCTGAACCGGGCCTCGTGGCGGCGGCCGAGCTGACCGAGTACCTGGAGCCGGTCCTGCGGGCGCGGCGGGAGGTGGCAACCGACGATCTGCTCTCGTCGATGTGCACTGCCGCGCGTTCCGGCCGCACACTCACCGACCCCGAGATCCGCAGCCACGTCCTCGCTCTGTTCTCGGCCGGGGCGACGACGACCTACCACGGCCTCGGCAACACGCTCTACGCGCTGCTCACCCATCCCGCTGCGGTGGACGCGTTGCGCAACGACCACAGCCTCGTCGGTGCGGCGATCGACGAGATGCTGCGCTGGGAACCACCGCTGGCGCTGCTCCCCCGCCTCGTCCCTCACGATGTCGAGGTCGCCGGTTTCGACGTGCCCGCAGGAACGATGCTGCTGTTCGGCATCGCCTCGGCCAACCGCGATCCCGACGTGCACGAACGGCCCGACGAGTTCGACATCGGCCGCAATCCAACCCGAGCCCTGACCTTCGGCCTCGGCAGCCACCACTGCCCCGGGTCGCACCTCGCCAAGGCGCAGATCGCAATGGCCGTGCAACGCCTGCTCGACCGGCTCCCCGAGCTGACCCTCACCGAGCCCGAAGCCGCCGCACCCACCGGGACCGTGCTGCGCGGCCCGCGCACGCTCGATGTCACCTGGAGGACCTGATGCCCACCCGTCTTGGCTCGCTCGTGCGTTACGCCGCATCACTCAGCCGCGGCGCCGTCCCGCGCCGCTGGTCACCGCCGGTGCGCTCGACCGCCCGCTGGTCCACCGACACCGCCACGGCCTGGAGCGACAGCACGGGCTGGCTGGTGGGGTGCAACTTCGTACCCTCGTCCGCCGGGAACCAGCTCGAGATGTGGCAGCCGGAGACGTTCGACCCCAAGACGATCGACCGTGAGCTGGCCTGGGCCGCGGCCCTCGGCATGAACAGCGTGCGCGTCTTCTTGCACGACCTGCTGTGGCAGCACGAAGGCGACCGGTTCCTCGACCGGGTCGACGAGTACTTGGCCATCGCCGACAGCCACGGCATCGCGACGATGCCCGTTCTCTTCGACGGGGTGTGGGACCCGCGACCCCGCCTCGGCCCGCAACGCGAACCGGCACCTGGTCGCCACAACGCCATCTGGGTGCAGGGACCGGGCGCAGCCGTCCTCGCCGACGACCAACGGTGGCCGGCCCTGCATCCCTACGTCGACGCGGTGCTCACCCGATTCGGCCAGGACGACCGGGTGGTCGTCTGGGACCTCTTCAACGAGCCCGACCAGTCGAACGCCATCTCCTACCCGCACGAGGAGGTGTCGAAGAAGTCGAAGCGGGTGCACCGCCTCCTCGATCAGGTCTTCGACTGGGCCCAGGCGGCCGACCCGGCCCAGCCCCTCACCGCCGGCGTCTACCTCGGGGCGAGCGGATCGACCGAACGGGTCAGTGCGCTCAACCGGATGATGCTCAGCCGCTCCGACGTGATCTCGTTCCATAGCTACAGCCCGAAACGTCGGCTCGAGCAGGCGATCGATCACCTCAGCGCCTACGGGCGTCCACTGCTGTGCACCGAGTGGCTCGGGCGCTCTCTGGGCTCCACTGCCGACCTGCTGAAGGTGTTCGCCGAGCACCAGGTCGGAGCCTTCAGTTGGGGCCTCGTCGACGGGCGCACACAGACCCGCTTCCCCTGGACCTCGTGGATCCGCCCTAAACCCGATGTCGACGTCTGGTTCCACGACCTCCTCCACGCCGATGGGCGCCCCTACGACCCCGCCGAAGTCGCCCTGTTCCAACAGGTCACCCACGCTCCGCGGTAGCCCTCCGCCATGGAACCCGACGGTGCACTCGCACGACACCCGGAAGCGGCTGCCGCCGCCGCTCGCCGCCATCGCGGCGCTCTCGCTGCTGAGCTTCGGCGGCCTGGACCTGTCGCCGTCATGGCTCAACCACTATTTGGTCCTGGTCGGAGGCATCATCTGTGCGGCGGCCCTGAACCGCGGCCGACGCGCCGACTGGGTG
>SHVB01000020.1 GCA_009694375.1 Acidimicrobiia bacterium | reverse complement strand
CTGACTTCTTCTCGGCGGCCCGCACGACGTCCGCGACCAGCTTGTCGTAGGCGTCCGTGCCCCAGCCACCCTCGGCGGCCACCCTGGCTTCGAGCCGCCCACCGTCGAGGTGGCGGTTTCCCCCCTCGAGCACCGCGGCGGATGCGGACACGGAGATCCCGAGCGCCGTCCGCACCCGCTCGAAGGCGGACGACCAGTTCTTCTCGCTCGGCGAGCTCTTGCCGCGCCCCTCGCCCGCGATCCGCGCGGCCGCAGTCGACCACAGGTTGAGATGCGTCACGCCGGGGTTCCAGGCGTAGGCCTGCAGATGGCCACCGAACCGCTGCCCGGCAACCGTCCCCGCCTCCGTCACGACGCGCAACGGCCACCGATCGTTCTTCATGCCGGCGAGCGACACGGACAGGTGCCCCACCGAGTTGGTCACCCCCTGCACGCTCGCGCCGTGACGGTCGGTGACCGTCACCCGCGCGCCCGCGAGCCAGGACGAAGGCGCAACCGACACACTCAGTACCACGCTCGACGGTGGCTTCACCCGAGGTTGGGAGGGGGACGGCGATCTCAGGGCTCCGCCAGCGGTTTCGGTCGCTACCGGGCTGAGTGCCACGGCGAGGAGAAGGCAAGCCAGTGTGGCACCGCGAACGTTTTGCACGGCGCGAACGCTGCCGTGCGGTCACGACAAAAACATCATCCCTTTCGGATGATTGCGATAGCTCACTCTCCGTGGTCAATCATCCCCTTTAAGTCACCAACGGCCGTCGTTATTCCCGATCAGATGGAGGACTCCAGGCGGAAGTCCGCTGCGGCCGTAAGCGGTTGAGATCCACCTTCAGGTCCTTAGCGAACGGGTCTGTTGCGTTCGCGCTGGCCATCGCTCCTCGGCGAGGCTCGCGGGATGAAGCGCCTCCGTTCGTGTCCACCGATCCAGACCGGGTCGGGGTCTGGAGTTGAACCGAGGTCATACCTTCATGCAGAACCTCCGACGAGGCCACTACGAACTCGCCACCCACGCCCTCCCTGGGCTCACAGTCGCGGCTGCGTTCGACGAACTCGCACGAGAGGCCTGACACCTGATCGCGTCCGCTCCCCCATAGAACCGCGCCCCGGCTGCCGCGAACGCAACAGCGCCGTCAGTCAGCCGGCACACGACTCCCTCCTCTCGAAGCGTGGAGATCACGCGCTAGCCGGAGCGGGTCACATCTGCCACCGATGGGTAGGCTGTCGGACCACGTGTAGCCTGAACCGTCACCGCGGGTTCGCCTGTTCTCACGAGAGATCGGTGGCTTCGGAGGAGTCGCGATGCCCGGCCAACCAGTGATCTTGGGCGTGAAGGTGCGCCTTCCGGTGGGGGTCGGACCCGTGTTCCGCCGACTCCTGGTCGAAGCCGTTCTGTCGGGTGGGCACCGGGTCACGGCGGTGATCGGCGCCGCTGGGTTCGGCAAGACCACGGCGGTGGCGCTGTGGGCCGCGCAGGTCGACGAGCCGTTGGCCTGGTTGACCGTCGACCCAATCGACAACGTCCCGGGGCCGTTCTGGCGGTACCTGGCCGCAGCGTTCGAGCAGACCCCGCTGCTCAGCGGGTCGACATTCACCGCGACTCCAACCGGTCCACCCGGTGATGGCGAATCGCTCGCATCGGACCTCCTCAGACGCCTTGGGCCGGACCCGTTGCCCGGCGTCATCGTGATCGACGACCTCCATCACATCACCGATGCTCTGCTGCTCGAGCAGCTCCGCTTCTTCATCGAGCGAGCGCCGTCGACGTTGCGTTTCGTGCTGGTCGCCCGAAGTCGTCCCGGCTTGCCGTGGGGACGGTGGGCGGCACGAGGCGAGCTCGGTGACGTCGGCGAGGACCTGTTGCGGATGGACGACGACGAAGCGACGGAACTGGTTTCCCGGGTGGCGCCCCGTGAGATGTCCGCCGCGACGAAGAGCACCATCGTCGCCGTCGCGGCTGGCTGGCCGGCAGCAGTCCGTCTCGCTGCGGTCGCGGTCGGCGCCGGGGAACTGCCGGAGCGCGCTGCCCTCGAACTGGTGATCGGTGATCGCCAGCTGTTCGACTTGGTCGCCACGGAGATACTTGCGTCGCTCCCCCAGGACACGCGCGATCTCGTGCGCTTGCTGTCGTTGCTCGACGACCTCGATCCCCGGCGATGCGAGTTGCTCCTCGGTGTGACCGACGGTGCTGGCCTCCTCGACCGGTTGGCCGCCGCTGGCATTCCCATGGTTGCGCTCGATCCCAACGTCCCGAGCTACCGCCTCCATGCCTTGTTCCGCGACGTACTGATCGCCGATCTCGCTCGGACCCGGGACGCGGAACTGCCCGCGTTGCACCGCCGGACGGCTGCGGTCGAGAACGAAGTGGGGAACCCAGCCGGTGCGTTCCGTCACCTCATCGATGCAGGGGACCTCGAGGGGGCCTACCAACTGTTCTGGGCCCTCTTGAGCGATGCGTATCGGAGTGGTTCGAGGCGACGTGGCGCCGAGTGGGTTGACCTGCTCCCGCCGAACTTCATCGGTACCGATGCGTCCAGGGCTGCGGCCTACAGCACCGCGTTGCTGTGGATACGGCGCCCCGTCGAGGCCGGGCGGTGGCACCGCATCGCCTGCGAGCTCGCCGGGGCCGACACAACCGCAACTGAGGACACCGAGATGGCGCTCACGCCGGTGTTCCATGCGCTCGACGTTGGTGACACCGACGAAGTGCGGCGGCTGGTGGGGCAGTTGGCCGCACGTCACGGCCCGGACTTCAGCCGCTCCGACCGCGAGGCGCTGCTGTCGACTGCGATGGCCATCGCCGCCCTCGTCGACGAAGCGCCCGACGCCCGTACCTGGGTCGAAGCGATCGCCGACCGTCCCGACCTCCCCGAACGGGTCCGCGACGTCGCCCACCCCACGCGTGCGGCGTGGGAGCTGTTCCAGCGCGGTCGCCTCGACGAGGCCCAAGCACTCGCCAGCACCGTCCTCGATGCAGGCGCCGAAGACGGCACGGTGCCCGTGCACGCGGCCACGGAACTGTTCTCGGTGCTGGCATTGCTCCATCTCGAGCGTCTCGAACTCGACGATGCCGAGCACTGGGCCCGTCGAGCCGTCGACAGCGCGTCGATGATGCCCCCCTCGTTGCATCAGTGGTTGGCGACGTCGTCTTCCATCGCGGTCATCGAGGCCCGTTCCGGCGCTGCTGCAGCGCTCGCAACGCTCCAGGGCTGGAACCAACCGAACATCCCCGTTGCGGTGGCCGCGCGTATCAGGCTGTCCGCAGCAGAGATCGAGGCCCGCGCCGGCAGTGGAATCGTCGCCAGGCGATGGCTTGACGGCCTCGACGAAACCCCACGCGTACGGCTGGTCCGGGCGCGAATCGCGTTGGGGCGGAACCTGCCACACCACGTGCGAAGGGAGCTCAACGAGCTCGGGCATCTACCGCTGGCGAGACGTATCGAGGCCGACCTGCTGCGGGCTCGGCTCGGTCCGGGCTCTGGGGCAATGGTTGAGGCTCTCGAGGCCGGCGCTGGTGCAGGCTTCCTGTGGACCTACCTTCGGGAGGACCCGGAAACGGTATCGGCCCTGCGCGACGCGGTTTTGAAGAACCCATCGGCGAGATACCAGCCGCTTGGCTTGCACCTGCTGTCCAACTCCCGGCCGAGCGCGCACAACACAGCCAGAGCGCTTCCGCAGTCGCTGACCGCGGCGGAGCTCGCCGTGCTCCGAGAGCTGCAGCTGCACCGGCCATACCGCGAAGTCGCCGCCGAACTCAACGTGTCGGTCAACACCATCAGGACCCACGCCCATGCGATCAGGCGCAAACTGGGCGTCAGTTCGCGCCTCGAGGCCGTGCGGCGCGCCGTCGAACTCGGGCTGCTTGACTGAGCATCCCCATTCAGGCGTTGCGTGTGGGGGCCGGAAACTCGGCCGTGCGTTTGACCTGCGCAAACGCGGGCCGACGATCTCTGGATGCGTCGCACGTTGTATCGCCTTGTGGTCGGGCTCGCCCGGCTCGCTGTTCGTTCCGGCCGCGCCAAGGACCTGGAGATCATCATGCTGCGACACCAGCTCGCGGGGGAGTTATCCACAGGGGTTCCAGGTTTACGTGCGGACCCATCCCCCCCACCACACCCAGTGGCTTTCAGGCTTCGGATCGGTCACCAACGCCACCTAGTCGGCTCATTCGCTGCGGCGTCCCTGGCGTTGCGATCCTTCACGCCTTTGCTGGCGTTGCAGGACCGATGGGCCGGTTGCCAGTTCGTCGGATCGAACATCGACCCATCGAGCATCAGGGGCACGAGGTGATCCACGGTGAGGGACTCACGGTGGCTGCGGTGCAGGCTGTAGTCGATTGGCCTTCGGCATAGGGCGCAGGGCAGCGCAGCCTTCGCCCAGGCCAGGCGGTAAGGCCGTGTCGCCGCCAGCCACTTAGGGCCGTTCGTCCGGGCGGTGGTCATCGCTGCCCGCCCGTCATCGGCACCGGGGGCCAGGGTTGGCTTCTGGTCGATCCGTGGCGGCTGATCGCAGTAGCGGGACAGCGGGCGGGCCGGGGGCGGTAGGCGGCTGCTGGGCGGCCTCGAGGTGAAGCCTGAACAGTTGGATCGTGACGGCATCTCGGACGGCGGCGGGCATGGCCGCTGACCTGGGACGCTGGGGGGGGTGACGCGGGGTGACGCGCCTTCCCATTACCGCCCACATACATACACGCGTAGAGACCAATGGGAACCCGCGTCACCCCGCGTCACCCCCGTGGGAATCTGGGAGGCCGACACCGTTCCAGAACCGGCCCGACGAACCGGTGCGCTTGGCGTGGGCGCCGAGCTCCTTGAGGCGGGTCTGCACCTTCTGCCAGTGGGTACGCGGGTTCTCGCCGGCGTCGACGCACCATCCCTCATGGATGGTCTGTAGGTCGCTGGAAGGGACGCGCAGGCCGCTGGCAAAGACGAGGCCAACCTCGCCGAGGAACGTCCCTACGGTGTCGGCTTCGGCTTGGTAACCAGCGGTGGCGTTGGTGACGGCGTTGGGGGGTGTGAGGCGTTCCTGTGCCCAGATGCCGCAGCCGACGACGGCCCAGGCGAGGACGCCGGGCAGCTCCTCGCCAATGATGCGTTCCGCGAGGTGGGGGTCGACGCGGGTGGCGTGGATGGTCTGGTCGAAGGGAACGAGGTGGACGCGGCGCCAGAGGGCGAAGTCGTCGGCGTTGGCGCGGGGCCGGTGGTTGGTGGCGACGACGAGCTTGTGGGTCGGCGCGAAGGTCCAGTAGTCCTCGCGCATCCGGCGGGCGCGGATCGGATCGCCTCCGGTGAGGGCTTTCACCCTTGAGGCGTCGAGCTCCTCGCGTTCTTTGAGCTCGACGCAGACGGCGAGGCGGGCTCGGAACAGGTCGGTGAACTTGGTGTCGTGGCCTTCGTGACGTTGGACGGTGACGAGCTCACGGCCGACGGTGACGGCGTAGTCGCCGAGCATGGCGGCGAAGATGTTGAGGAGGGTGCTCTTTCCGTTGCGGCCGGCGCCCCACCAGAGGCCGAGGGCCTGTTCGCCTACGTCCCCGGTGAGGGCGTACCCGGCGAATCGTTGGAGGTAGGCGCGCACGTCGGGGTCGGGGAATATCTCCTCGAGGAACCGGGTGAAGGTGGGCGCGGTGGCGAGCGGGTCGTAGGCGCAGCCGGCGAGTTTGGTGACGAGCCGGTCGGGGTCCGGGGGTTGGAGTTTGCAGGTGTGCAGGTTGATGGCGCCGTTGTGGACGTTGAGGAGCCACGGGTCGGCGTCGAGGTCGTCGTGGTCGACCGCGACGCCGGGGACCGAGCGGGCCATCGTCACGGTGTTGGCGATCCCGGTCGCTGACTCGGTTTTCGTGGCGTGGGCGACGAGCTTCTTGCGGTCGTCGCCGGTCACGTTGTGGACGTGCTCGAGGAGGCGACGGGGCACGTCCTTGGCGAGCTCGGCGACTCGCACGTTGTCGTGGTCGAGTTGCCAGCGGCGGCCGTCCCATGCGAGCCAGCGGCGCCACGCTGGGACGTAGCGGAGCGCGTCGCCGTGGGCGGCGATGAGCCGGTCGGCGTTGCCTACGTCGGTGTAGCGGTGTCCGTCGGGGCCGAGGGGGACGCCGGGCAGCGGCGAGAGCGACCGGGCTTCCTCGTCGCTCTGGTGACCGTTGGCGTTGCTGCCCCACCGGGGGCCAGGGTCCTTACGCGGGTCTTTCTGTCCCGTGTCCCAGCCTGATTCGACGGTGTTATCGACCTCTTTTTCGCCGAGGCCGCAGGCGTACCCGGCCTGCACGATCTGCTCTCGGGCACCTGGGAGGCCACGGCCCCAGTAGGCAAGGCGGGACTGGCTGAGGGCCGCAAGGTACAGCGTGTCGTTTCGGTTGAGTCCCTCGGTTGCGTTGGCGATCTCGGCCAGGTCACGGTCGAGGGCCTTGCGGCCGTAAGGGTCGTCGCCGTTGGCTGGCTGGCTGCGGGGCGGCGGTGGGCTGCTCGGCCTCGAGGTCGGCTTCGTCGTCAACAGGTCGTGAACCCATTTTGGGATCGGCGCAATTTCGAGAATGTCGCCGACGACGCTGTACGCCTTGCCGTCGGCACGAACGGACCCAGCGCCGACGACGTAGCCGCCGACGCCTCGAACGTCGATACCTGGGGCGAGTTTCGACGTTGAGCAGCGGAGAGGCTCCCACCCGTCAGGCAACTGGTAGTAGTGGTGTTGGCCACCTGACGGGGTGGTGACGGTGTAGGTCGGGGGCGTGTCGTGCTCGGCGGTGAGTTCCTTCCACCGCTGCACGCCGTCTTTAGTTTCGCTTACGTCGAGGTCGATAACTACGACGCCGGACGGCCCGCAGGCGATGCCGATGTTTGCTGCCGGTGTCCTGGCCCACCACTGTTTGATCTGGGCCGGGTCGTTGGTGGCGTCTTTGCAGCCGCGGGCCGTGACCGGTGACTTGCCCCCGGGCCTGCAAGGGAAGATTGACCAGTTTTGGTTGGCGTTGGCTAACGCTTGATCGAGGAGTGAAGGGTCACGCTGGGGGTCTTGCTGATCTGTGCTCATGGTGACGGTCACCCCGCACCGTCGGTGTGGGGCCTTGCAGGTGGTCGAGGAGGGCTTCGATTGCGGCGGGACGGATCAGGCGCCGACGGTCGAGTTTCAGTGACGGCAGTGTGCCGTCAGCGATCAACTCGCAACATTTTGCCCGGGAGATACCGAGGGCCTGGGCGGCCTCTGCGGGTGAGTACGCCAGTCTTTCGACGACGGGTTTGGTGGTTGCCAAGGGGAATCCTTTCGGGATTCCCGGGAACCACTTCCGGGGGTTGTGCACACCGTGCGTTGGTCGGAACTACTTTAGTGGACGGTAGCAGGGTTTGGTGTGTGTAGGTGGTCAATCGCTGGGGCCGGTCGAGGCACACCTCACCAGCCGGGCCGGGTAGCAACCCGGTAGCAACCTGGGGCCGGAATGCAGGAGGGGCCATCCTTTCGAATGGCCCCTGACCTGCGGTTTTCCCGGTCGGGCCGAGAGGATTCGAACCTCCGACCTCTTGACCCCCAGTCAAGCGCGCTAACCAAACTGCGCCACGGCCCGGGATGGGAAGGAGGAACCTACCAGATGAGGGGGTAGGGATCAGATGCTGTGAACGGCCCATACGAGCAGCTGCACGAAACGGTAACCCAGGTAGACCACCGTGATGCCGATGAGGAGTTTGAAGTGCCACGGTGCCCCTTCGCGCCCGAAGCGGGAAACTTTTTCGGGTTCGGGTATGTCGGCCACCTGGTAACCGCAGGTCGGGCAACACCCCTGCTCGCTCAGGCTGTTGGGATTGTAAAAACGGTCACACGGTTCACAGTGGGGCACTGCCCTTCCTTTCCTCGCCACTCTTAGTCTTCCTGATCACAAGATTCCCGACCGAATGAGCGTTGCCATTCACACGGGGGGCACGCCGTGGCGCCGATCCGAGAAATGCCGGTCCTTCCCCGCTGCCATACGCAGCCGACGGATCAACTCCCCCCGTACATCCGGAAAGTCGACGACGGCATCGATGACGAGTTCCGAGACCAGGCGGTAGAGATCTACGTCTTGCTCATAGAGGCGACGCTGCTCCTCCACGAAAGCCTCCCGGTCGGTCGCATTGGTCATCGCGGCGATCCTGTTGGCAAAGACGGCGTTGACGGCGGCCTCCGGACCCATCACGGCGATTTTAGCGGTGGGCAGCGCAATGGTGGCGGTGGGTTCGAAGGCCGGACCGCACATGGCATAGAGGCCCGCCCCGTAAGCCTTACGGACCACGACCGACACCTTGGGCACGGTGGCCTCGCTCACGGCGGTCACCATCTTCGCCCCGTGGCGAATGATTCCCTGGCGTTCCACCTGGGTACCGATCATGAACCCGGGCACGTCGGCCAGAAAGACCAGCGGCACATTGAACGCATCGCACCACCAGATGAAGCGGGCCGCCTTATCGGCGGAATCCACGAAGAGAGCGCCCCCGAGAGCCAGGGGGTTGTTGGCCACGATCCCCACCGGAGAACCATCAAGGCGACCCAGTCCCACGATCAGTTCCGGGGCGAAAAGCGGCTTCACCTCGAAGAAACTGTCGGCATCCACAATCGAGTCGATGATGGTGTGCATGTCGTAACCCTGCGTGTCCACGGCGGGAATCATCGACGCGCTCAAGACCTGCTTCGGCGGGGCGGCGGCGTAGGTCGGGGGCAGCTCTCTCCAGGTGCTTGGGAGGTAGGAGAACACGGCGTGTGCCTGGTTGATGGCATCAGCGTCACCCTCGGCGAGGTTGTCGCCACACCCCGACACGGTGGCGTGCATGCGGGCACCCCCCATCTCCTCCAGGGTGGCCTGCTCCCCCACCACCATCTCGGCCATCCGTGGAGAGCCCAGGTACATCGAGGCGTTGCCCTCCACCATGATCACGATGTCGCAGAAGGCCGGGATGTACGCCCCACCGGCGGCACTCGGACCAAACAAACAGCAGATCTGGGGCACCTTCCCGGAGAGTTTGACCTGGTTGTAGAAGATCCGCCCCGCCCCTCGGCGCCCCGGAAACAACTCCACCTGGTCGGTGATGCGGGCGCCGGCGGAATCAACCAGCCAGAAGACCGGAACCTCATGGCGAAGGGCGTACTCGGTGAGGCGCACGATCTTCTCGACGGTGCGTGCTCCCCAGGAGCCGGCCTTCACCGTGGGGTCATTGGCCACGACGCACACGCTGCGCCCCTCGACCGTGCCCACCCCGGTGACCACGCCATCGGCGGGGAGGTCCTCAGCCATGGTGTTGGCCAGTAAGGCATCCTCGACGAAGGAGCCGTCGTCGAGGAGGAGGTCGATCCGCTCCCGCACGAAGAGCTTGGACTGACGGGCCAACTTGTCCGCTTCTTTATGGAGGTTGCCCCTGAGCGCACGCTCGGTGCGTCTCGATAGTTCAGGATCCACTCCCCTACCCCTTTCGAATCGCCAGGATGGCGACGTCGTCAGTCATGGGTTCGGTAGCGAAATCCCGGGCGGCTTCGAGGAGGGTCTTACACAGTGTCTCCGGGGGCACGCCCGGATCGCGCCGGAGCATGTTGGCCACCCGTTCCTCACCAAAAAGTTCTTTACCGGCGCGAGCCTCGGCCAAGCCGTCGGTGTAGAGCAGAAGCAGGTCGCCAGCCTCGAGAGGGATTTCCCGGCTCATGTACTCTCCGGCGGGGTCGAGCATCAACAACGGCCCGGTCGCCCGCAGCGGCCGCACCTCCCGGTCGTGCCACAGCCAGGCGGCGGGATGGCCGGCCGAAGCCACCCGTAAGGTCGAGGCCTCCGTATCGAACACGACAACACAAATCGAAATAAATTCCTCGAACCGCTCGAGCGACGACATCTGGCGGTTGAGTTCCTCCAGCGCCTGGGCCGGGTCGCGGTACTGTCGCAGGAAGACCCGCAACAGATACTTGGCCTGGAACGCCGTGATGGACGGCTCGATGCCGTGACCGGTGACATCGCCAATCACCGCCGCAATGCGGGTGGGGGCCAGGCGGAACACGTCATAGAAGTCGCCCGCCATCAGACCGGTGCCCGCCTGGTACAACCGACCCAACTCGAAGCCTTCGAACTGCGGCAGTTCCTCGGGGGCGAGGCGGGCCGCCCAGCGTCGCGGGGCCAGATTCTCCTGGGAGAGCACCTCCTCTGCTCGACGGCCGAGGACGTCACGGTCCTCGGCCAGCCGTGCGTCTCGACGGAAGTGGCGACCAAAGACCACCGTGGCCCCCACCGGCACGAGAACCAGCAGGAACGCAAGCCCCTCGTCGGACGGGCTCAAGATCGCCGTGATCGCCGCCGCCAGGCAGACCACCAGGTAGCAGACGACCGCGTGCATCTCTCGCTGGTAGGCCGAACGGGCCAAGACCGAGGCATCCGCCGCCGGCCCGGCGTCGGCCTCGATCCGCCGCCACACCATCCGCATGCGACGCGCTGACCGGTACCAGAGGACCGACGCGACGAGAGCGGCCAGAGCCACGACCGTAAAACCAGAGACGCGCACCTTCGGAGGCTACCGGGCCAACCGGGGGCGTGGCCGATCTGTCGTGGTCAGGGTCGTCCGGGCACGGCGGTGCGCTCACCCGTCCAGTTGCTCACATCCACCCCCAGCTGCTTCATCCCGTAGATCACCGCTTTTGGGTTGATGGTGGCCGGAGCCCAGTCGTACTGCCACATTCGCTCGTCGCCGGTGGCCTTCACGAACAGGGTGGTCTGTTCGATCGTGAGCAGCACCCCGCGACGGCTCGTGGTCCGTTCGTAACGCTCGGCATGGTCGGCGTCGAGGACAAAATTCATCGAATCGCACTGGTGCACGATGTCGTCGTTGTTCCAGTCCCAGGGAGTGGAACTGATGTGGACCAGGGCGCCATCAGACGGCGTGACGATGCCGTCTTGCGCCCGCAGTTCCACCGGCTCCAAGCAGCAGGCGCAATAACTTCTCAACGTGAGGGTCGTTCCGGCAAAGGGCGGCATCTTTGAGATGGCCACCGATTCGAGGGCACAACCGGCGTAGGAATGGAACGTGTCACCGATCCACACCTCCACCTGACTCGGGAAACTAGAAAACGGCTGGAACTTCAGGAGATTGCAGTTCACTGAGTTCTGATCCACCACGCAGATGATCCCGAGTTGCAGTTCCTTGTAGGCCTGCACGATCTCCCGGCGGTCCAATCCGGTGGCCTCATGAACCACCCGTAGGTTCGGGCCCCGCCCGTTGCTGCACCAGTGCTCGTAGACAAAGTGGCGCAGCTGCTTGGCCGGAGCGGAGAACTCGAAGGACGGAACGTTCTGCGGCATGGCGGGGAGTCTGACACACGCCCGATCACTACTGTGGAGCCGATGACCCCTCTGGAGGTGGCCACGGCCCGCGCCCTCACCCCCGGTTGCGCTGAGGTCTTGCACCTGAACCACGCCGGTGCCTCCCTCATGCCGCAGCCGGTTCTCGACACCGTCATCAGCCATCTCGAACGGGAGGGGCGCACGGGCGGCTACGAGGCGGCCAATGAGGCGGCCGCAACCCTCGGGCACACGTACAACGCCGTGGCTTCCCTCCTTGGATGTGCCGCCAGTGAAGTGGCTCTCACCGAGTCGGCCACCCGGGCATGGGACGCAGCCGTGTACTCGCTTCCGATCGCCCCATCCCAACGCGTAGTCATCAGCCGGGCCGAGTACGCATCCAACGCCATCGCCCTCCTGCAACTCTGCCAACGCACCGGCGCCGAGATCCTGCTGGTGGACAACGACAAGCACGGCCAGATCGACATCGAGGCCCTGGCGGAGGCCCTCGCCCATCACGATGTGGCGCTGGTTTCGCTCGTTCATGTGCCCACCCAAAGTGGCCTCGTGAATCCGGCGGCGGCGGTCGGTCACCTCTGCCAGGCCGCCGGGGTCACCTTTGTCCTCGATGCGTGTCAGTCGGTTGGGCAACTTCCCCTCGACGTAACCGAGCTGGGCTGTGACGTGCTCACCGGCACCGGTCGGAAGTTTCTACGCGGGCCGCGCGGCACCGGTTTTCTCTACATGCGCCAGGCGCTCTTGGAACAGGTGGAACCGGTGATGCTCGATGCCCATGCCGCTGATTGGATTGCCCCTGATCGCTTCACCATCCGTGCCGATGCCCGGCGCTTCGAGAACTGGGAGTGCAACCTGGCGGCCCGCTTAGGCCTGGGGGCCGCCATCGACCATGCTCTGAGCTGGGGGGTGGCGAACATCGCGGCCCGTAACGAAAGGTTGGCGGCGGGTCTGCGGGCCCGCCTCGCTGAGATACCCGGCGTCACGGGACACGATCGAGGTGAACACTTGTGCGCCATCACCACCTTCAGCGTGGCCGACATCGATCCGGCGGTCATCCAGCAGCGCCTGCGAGCCGAGGCCGTCAACGTGTCGGTGGGGACCGCCAGTTTTGCCCGACTCGACCTGCCGCCGCGCGGCCTCGAATCGGTAGTCCGCGCCTCGGTGCACTACGTAACGACCGAAGACGAACTGGACCGCTTCGCGGAGTGCATCAGGACGATCGCTTCCGCACCCGCATCTTGATCGGGGTGGCACCGAGATCGAAACCTTCACGCAGCATGCGCTCCAGATAACGCAGGTAAGTGGGCGGAATCTCGCGATTTGAGAACAGGGTGAAGGTGGGCGGGTCGACGGCGGCCTGGGTGGCGTAGAGAACTTTCACACCGTGCGGCCCGGGCTGGGCTTGCTGGGCCGACCGCATGACCTCGTTCACCCGCCGGGTGGGGACCCGCCGGTGGTAATCCTCGATGCTCAGCGACAGGGCCGGCATCAGTTTGTGCACGCCCTTGCCGGTGAGCGCCGAGATCTTCAGGACGGGGGCCTCGCCGATGAAACGAAGGCGCTCTTTCACCTGGTAGTCGAGGTCGGCTCGGGCTTCGGCATCGGGCAACAGTTCGTGCTTGTTCAACAGCACCACCACGGGACTCCCCGAAACGTCGATGCGCTCGGCGAGACGCTGGTCCTGGGCGGTGACCCCCACGGTGGAGTCGATCACGAGGAGCGCCACATCGGCCTGATCCACCGCCTGCAGCGCCCGGACCAGCGAGTAGTACTCGGTGCCTTCGTCGATCTTGCTCTTGCGGCGCATGCCGGCGGTGTCGACGAAGCGGATCGGTCCGTCCTCGGTCTCCACCACGGTGTCCACCGCGTCGCGGGTGGTACCGGGCATGTCGTGCACGACCGCCCGCTCTTCGCCGATCATCCGGTTGAAGAGCGTCGATTTTCCTACGTTGGGCCGCCCCACCAGGGCCACGGAGAAGATCCGCTCCCCTTCCTCAGGGTCGGTCGCCTCCTCGGCGGTGGAGGGGAGCAACGCCACCAAGCGATCGAGCACGTCACCGGCGCCGCGCCCATGGAGGGCGCTGATCGGATGGGGCTCACCGAGACCAAGAGACAATGCCTCCCAGATGAGGCCTTCCCGGCCGGAGTCGTCCACCTTGTTGGCCACGAGGAGAACGGGGCCTTTGGCCAGCGTTCGCACCACCGTGCCGATGCGACTGTCGTCTTCGGTGATTCCGGTGACCGCATCCACCAAGAGGAGGACCACATCAGCATCCCGAATGGCCTGCTCGCTCTGGCGTGACACCTTCTCGTCGAGCGAGGACCCACTGGCAATCCAGCCGCCGGTATCGACGAGGAGAAATGGAACGCCCTGCCATTCCGCCTCTACTTCCTTGCGGTCGCGGGTGACCCCCGGACGCTCCTCCACAATGGCCACCCGCTTGCCAATGATGCGGTTTACGAGGGTGGACTTACCCACGTTCGGGCGACCCACGATGCATACGATCGGCAGCGTCATCGGGTGGCCACGAAACTGCGGGATGGATCGGCCAGGGCCACGCGCAGCGCATGGCCATCGGTGGCCACGATCTCTACCGGGCGAGGAAGATCCTCCGGGCCGGTGCCATCCAAAAAGCGCCCGTTGGAGAGGCACACATCCGGCAACAGGTACCGATGGCCGGCGGGTTCCGAGGCCAAGGTGCGGGCGATGTCTTCCCCTACCAACAACCCCGTAACACCGGTGGTGCCGCCAAAGAAGCGATTGTCAACGGTCACGAGACGCACATCGGTGCGCCCGAGGCGGGCGACGAGGGGGGCGAGCACTCGAGCGCCGTACGTGCTGGTCAAAATCCCCACGGGGGCGTGCCGTGAGGGGCGGACCTGCAGGAGCTGACCGGCGGTGGCTCGGGTGCCCCGATAGGGCTCGTAGTCGGCGTCGGATGACCCCGAGCCATCGGCCCAGGCGAAGAACCCCGCCTGGGTTCCGGTGGTCGAGGCGGTCTCGTCGAAGAATTCTCGTTCGAAGGTGCAGGCCATACCCACCCCGTCCTCGTGCATGGCGAAGGATTCGTAGGTCTCAGCCGACGGGAACGGTCGCTGGGCCAGGAGGTAGTACTCGTCCCCCACGAAGGCCAACCGTCGCCCCAACACACGCTGATAAATGTCCTGCCAGTCCTCCACGCAATCCACCACTGCTCCGGCTTCGGCCGGGGTGTGGGCGCGCAGGCGCGGCTCGGTGTTGTAACGGCTGATCCCGAGCGGTACGACGCACAGGGAGGCCAGTTCTGGAAAACGGTCGAGCACCCCGGCAAGGGTGTCATCGAGAACGGCCCCGTCATTGGTCCCCGGACACACCACGATCTGGCCGTGTACCTCGATGCCGTGGTCGAGGAGGGCTCGCAGCCATCGCAGGCTGGTGGCCCCCCGGCGGTTCCGCAGCATGGCGGAGCGAACCTCAGGGTCGGTGGCATGGATCGACACATTGAGCGGGCTGAGCCGCTCGGTGATGACCCGCTCGAGGTCGGCCTCGGTGAAGCGAGTGAGGGTGGTGAAGTTCCCGTAGAGGAAACTGAGTCGGTAGTCATCGTCTTTGAGGTAGAGGCTCTCCCGCAGGCCGGGCGGTAGTTGATAGATGAAACAGAACTCACAGTGGTTGTCGCATGTGCGGACTTGGTCGAATAGGGCCGACTGCACATCGACACCGAGCGGTTCCCCCGCGCGCTTGCTCACCTCGAGGGTGATCTGCAACCCGCCGCGCTGCACTTCCAGGATCGGGTCGGCGTCGTCGACCAGAAATCTCCACTCGATGATGTCGCGCGGGACCACCCCGTCGATCGAGATGACCTCGTCGCCGGTAGCCACTCCCGCGTCCTGCGCCGGCGATGAAGCCGCCACGGTGACGACACGAGGAAAGGGCATCGGATCAGGCTACGGCTCCGAGTGGGTGAACCCGCAGTTAGCCTTGGCCCCCATGGCTGTCGACAAGGTGCTTCTGGCGTCTCCCCGGGGTTTTTGTGCGGGGGTGGAAATGGCGATCAAGGCGTTGGCCTGGATGGTGCGGGCCTTTGAGCCCCCCGTCTACTGCTACCACGAGATCGTCCACAACCAGTTAGTGGTGGATCGCTTTCGAGCTCTCGGGGTGATCTTCGTGGACGACATCGCCGACATTCCGCCGGGACGCCCGCTCATGCTCTCCGCTCACGGCTCCGCCCCCGAGGTGGTCCTCGCCGCCCGAGCCAGCGGGGGGTACGTCGTGGACGCCGTGTGTCCCCTCGTGACCAAAGTGCACCATGAAGTGAAGGTGCGAGCGGCCAAGGGCTTCCAGATCGTCTACGTGGGCCATGAGGGCCACGAGGAGGCGGTGGGAACCATGGCGGTGGCCCCCGATTCGGTGCATCGGGTGGAGTCGATCGAGGAAGTCGATGCCCTGCCGATGTTTGACCAGCCCGTTGCTCTTCTCGCCCAGACCACCCTCTCGCACAGCGACTGGGCAGCGGTGGCCGAGCGCGCCGCGGAGCGCTTCCCGGATGTTTGGCAGCCCGGCAGCAGCGACCTTTGCTTCGCCACCACCAATCGACAGGCGGCGCTGGGGGCGATAGCGGCCCGCTGCGATGCGGTTATTGTGATCGGTTCCGCCAACTCGTCGAATACCCGCGCCCTCGAGCGAATGGCGCGTGAGGCGGGCGCGGCGGTGGTGTGTCGGATCAACCACCCTCGAGAGATTCCCTCCGGCTTGCATGGCATCGTTGGGGTTACCGCCGGTGCATCGGCGCCCGAGGAGTTGGTGGAGGCGGTCATTGCCTATCTGGCCCCGCTCAACGGGGTGGAAGAGGTTCGCATCACCGAGGAAGACGAGTATTTTCCACCGCCGCGTGAGCTGCGTGACCTGTTGAGCTCGGTGGATGTGCTGGCCACCTTGTCGCTAGGCGGAAGTCTGGAGGCTCGTCCGCCCCTGCGGGATAGGGCCATCGCCGCCAGCGACGTCCTCGAACAGCTCCTCTAGCCTGGCCGGGGAACGCATCCGAGCCCGCCTGAGACCTACGCCAGAGGCCCAGAATTGGGTACGCTCCCGGCATGTCATTTCGGAGCATGGATACCTCAACCGCGCAGGAGTGGGCCGTGATCGGCCAAGAAACCCGGGAAAACCAGTCCCGGGTAGCCGATCGAGTGTTGGACCTGTTGCGGTCTCTCGCCGAGATCACCGACGGTTTCGCCACCGATCAACTGACCCACTGCCTTCAGACCGCCACCCGGGCCGAGCGCGACGGGGCCGACGACGAGGTGGTGATTGCCAGCCTCTGCCACGACATCGGAAAGGCCATCAGTGTCCCGGGTCATCCCCAGATCGCGGCGGCCATCCTCCGGCCCTACGTGCGGCCCGAGGTCCACACGATGATCCTCGTGCACCAGGATTTCCAAGGCGCTCACTACTACCACCACTTCGGCGGCGATCCGGCCGCTCGCGAAAACCATCGAGACGCCCTCACCGATCAAGAGTGGCGGCTCGCAGAGCAGTTCGCCGACGACTGGGACCAAAAGGCCTTCGACCCCGATTACGACACGCTCCCCCTCGAGCACTTCGAGGCCCGGCTACGGGACCTATTCGCCAGCGCCAATCTCTTTTAGTGTCGCGTTCCGCCCGCTCGCGCCATGGCCTCGTCGAAATGAGCCTGCAGTTCGACGCGTAGCCGCTCTGTGAGCGCTCTTATGGCGCTGCGGGGCACCCGGCCGCTCTCGTTCTTGGGCGGTGGTGGTATCGGAGCACCGACTACCAGAACCAGACGCGCCCGATGGGGTATTCGTGACCCCTTCGCCATTGCCATCTCGCTCCCTCCGATGCCCAATGGAACGATCGGAACGCCACACTTGGCCGCCACGTAGGCCGTCCCGTCGAAGATCTCAGAGAGCTCCGGTCCTTCGTTGCGGGTGCCCTCAGGGAACATGACCAATGGATTCCCGCCCTCCACGATATCGATGCAGGCCTTCATCGCGTCGCGATCCGCGGTCCCTCGATGCACGGGGAAGGCGCCCAGTACGGAGACAAACCGGCCCAGTAGATGGAATCTCCAAATGCTGTCTTTGCCCATGTAGCGCATCGGTCGATCCGTGACCAGGGACGACAGGGCGAAGTCGATGTTGCTTCGATGCACGGGAGCCAGCACAAAGGCCCCGGACGTAGGAATGTGCCCCGCTCCGAAAATCTGGGCTCGGCCCACCACCTTGAACACGAACACGAAGGCACCGCGGACAACGGCATAGCTCAGACGGGTCGCCACACTGGGCTCACCCGTCCAAATGTGGATGTCGCCCCCCGGTCGATCTCTAGTCATTGAGGGCCCGGTCGATGACGGCGACGATGTCGTCTACCGTGAGCGATGAGGTGTCCACCAAGAAGGCATCGTCAGCAACGACGAGCGGCGATGTTTCCCGGCCCTGGTCGAGGGCATCCCGACGGGCAATGTCCACCGCCACCGTCTCGTAGTCGAGATCGCTCACCTCCTTGGACCGTCGTTCGGCCCGCACCGCAGGGTCCGCCGTGAGATACACCTTCAGTTCGGCGTCAGGGAACACCACGCTGCCGATGTCGCGGCCTTCGATCACCCCTCCGGCGTGGTCTTCTACCCAGTCCCGCTGGCGCTGCACCATCTCGGCCCGAACTACAGGGTTGGCCGCCACCACGCTGACCGCTCGGCTCACCTCGGTGCCCCGTATCTCAATGGTGGCATCCACGCCGTCCACAGTGACCGCCTGCAGGCCGATGTCCATCTCAATGTCGCCGACGATCCGGGCGACGACATCGGCATCGGTCGGATCGATCCCCCGGCGCATGGCGGCGAAGGTGACGCATCGGTACATCGCCCCGGTATCGAGATAGTCCAGCCCCAGGTGGACCGCTAAGGCGCGGGCCACCGTGGATTTCCCCGACCCGGCCGGCCCGTCGATAGCGATGATTCTCACGGCCGTCGTACCATAGTTCCCGCCCCGGGTGGCCCGGAGAGCTCATCCAACATGGTCCAAAACCGCGGGAAGGTCTTGGCCACGCAAGCCGGGTCGGCGATACGAATTCCCGCCACTCGCAACCCAACGAGGGCGAAGGACATGGCCATGCGATGGTCGTCATAGGTTTGGACCGTCCCCGGCCCAACCGGGCCCGGCCGCACCACGAATCCGTCGGGCTGCTCGCGGGCGTCCACGCCGAGGCGCTGCAACTCGGTTACCACCGCCCGGATCCGATCGGTCTCCTTACCTCGAATGAAACCGATACCGCTCACCTCAGTAGGGCTCTGAGCGAAGGCCGCTACCACCGCCAGGGTTTGGGCAGTGTCGGAAACTTGGGCCATGTTCGTCGCAATGCCGCGCAGTTCGCCCCGCCCGGTGACGGTGGTGGAAGTTGCGCCCCGGTCTACCTCCGCTCCCATTTGTTCCAAGAGGTCCACGAAGGCGAGGTCTCCTTGCCCCGAACCTGTCCCGAGTCCCTCGACGGTCACCGAACCCCCCACGAGGGCCGCCGCCGCAAAGCAATAGGAGGCGGCGCTGGCATCAGGTTCCACCGCATACTGCGTGGCCCGATAGGGCTGAGGCGCCACCACCCAGGTGTGGTCGTCTTGGTCGACCGTCGCCCCGAACGCCGCCATGACCGCCACGGTCATCTCCACATAGGGCCGTGACACGAGATGCCCCTCCAGGTGCACCGTGAGACCGTTCGGCATAGCCGGTCCGGCGAGGAGCAGACCGGAAAGGAACTGACTCGACACGTCGCCCCGCAGCCGCACCTCGCCACCCGTGAGGGACCCCCCGGTGAGCTCAACGGGCAGGTGGCCCGGGGCCCCCACCTCGCGCACATCAGCACCGAGACTTCGTACCGCAGTCAGGGCTTCGGCCATTGGCCGCTGGCGCATTCGATTGGCGGCATCCACCCGGTGGAGGCCGGCACCCAGGCCCGCCACCGGCAGCAGGAACCGACTGGTGGTACCCGAAAGGCGGGCGTCGACCAGAGCCACATCAGCCGAGGGGCGACCAGCGCTGCCCTGCACCACCACTCGGCCGCTCTCCCACTGCGGCGCGATGTCTACGCCGAGGGCCGCCAGGCCGTCCACCATGGCTTCGGTGTCCTGCGCATGCAGAGCGTTGATGATCTCGCTCGTACCCTCGGCCAGCGCGGCGCACACCAGCGCCCGGTTGGTGAGGCTCTTTGACCCCGGCAGGGTGACGATGGCCGCCAGCGGATGAGCGATCGGGCTGATCGGGAGCGGGTCGGGTAGCGGCGCCAGACTCATTGGAGGGGAAGTACCGCCGGTCGAAAGCCCTGGGCCAACAGTCCGGCGCGCAGTCGCTCGGCCGCCGCCGCTTCTACGATGAGGATCAACACCCCGCGCTCCCCCTCACTCGAATGGGCGATCTCGACGTCGGCGATATTGACATCCAGGGTGCCGGCCAGGGTGGTGACTTCCGCCAGCACCCCGGCCCGGTCGGGTACCGGAATGCGGAGCTCGCACAAGGCAACGGTGCCGATCAGACGGGACGGCAGGTTCTTTCTCGCCGTTCGGGCTTGCTCCAGCATGGCGAGGAGCGCATCGCGATCTCCCTCCGCCACCACCGTCCGCACCTCCTGCAACGACGCGATCAGACCGTCGAGGACCTCCACGATGGCGGGCCGGTTTTCCACGCAAATATCGGGCCAGATACCAGGGTGTCCCGACGCCACCCGAGTCATGTCGCGGAAACCGCCAGCGGCCAGTCGGAGGAGGGCCCGGTGCTCGTTGCCTCGCTCTTCGGCCAGTTGCATGAGCGCGGCGGCGGTGAGATGGGGCACATGGGACACCACCGCCACCAGCGCATCATGGTGTTCCGGGGCCAGGGCCACCACGTCGGCCCCGAGGTCCACAATCACCGACCGCAGCAGGTTGAGGTGGCTGTCGTCATTCGTGGGGGTGGGGGTAAGTACCCACACGGACCCGGCGAACAGGTCGGCGTCGGCCCCGTCGATCCCGTCCTGCTCCGAGCCCGCCATCGGGTGACCACCGATGAAGCGCGGGTGGTTCACGGCTTCCACAATGGACCCTTTCACGCTGCCCACATCGGTGACGATCCCCTGAGTGGAGGCCAACGCCGCCTCGGCAGCATCCGGCACGGACCGCACGGGCACGGCGAGGAAGGTGATTTCGGCGGCGGGATCGGGGCCAGCATGATCAATAGCCCCCATGGTTAGTGCCCGGGCCGATCGGGAGGGGTCGATGTCGGTACCACTGACGTACCAGCCGCGGCGTCGCAGCGCCAGGCTGATCGAGCCCCCTATCAGGCCAAGGCCGACTACCGCGGCGCGTCGCTGACTCATCGGCTTACCCGGGCAGATCGTCTCGGAGGCCGATGGCCCCTTCGAGGTAGACGTGTTGGAGATCGGCCCGGGAGCGCTCGGTGGTGAGGTGCATCATGACCCGCACGCACCGTTCGGTGCCGCCGATGATGGTCAACTCCTGGGCACACATGAGCGGGACATCTCCCAACCCCATCTGCCGGGCGGCGGCGGCCGGAAAGACGGAGTGGATGTCGTTGGTGGAGGTAAAGAGGATGCTGATGATGTCGTCGTGAGCGACACCGTTGCGTTCGCACATCGTTTCCAGCAGGGCGATCACCCGCTCGTAGACATGGGGTTCGTCGTCCTCCGCGATGGTGGTGGCGCCCCGCAGGGCACGAACAGCGGTCGTCATGTCGCAGAGGTTACCTGCGGGGTCCGGCCACCACCGCACGTTCCAGGCCTCGCACCTCGTCCTGGGTGAGAGGCCGCCACGACCCGGGGGTGAGGGTGCGGTCGGTGAGGGTGCCAATCCGGGTTCGCACCAGCCGCTCCACGGGAAATCCAACGGCCTCGCACATTCGTCGAATCTGGCGATTACGGCCTTCGTGGATCGTGATGCGCAGCAGGCGGGCGCCGAGCTGGGCCACCTTGGCTGGCTGGGTGACGCCGTCGTCGAGTTCCACCCCCTCCCGCAGCCGACTGATCGCACCCCGGTGCGGTTCGCCCACCACCGACACCAGGTATTCCTTATCGACACCGAAGGATGGGTGGGTAAGGCGGTGGGTGAGGTCGCCGTCGTTGGTGAGGATGAGTAAGCCCTCGCTGTCGGCGTCGAGGCGGCCCACCGGGAACACCCGCGGCTCGCTCGGTACGATCTCGGTGACCGTGGGGCGACCGTGGGTATCGGACACGGTGGTGATGGTGCCGGCGGGCTTATTCAACAAATAATGGACCAAGCCCGCCTTCACGCCGATTTGTGCCCCCCCGATTTCGATGACGTCGGTCTCGGGATCCACCCGACGACCCAACACCGCCACCTCTCCATTCACACGAACGCGACGCCTCTCGATGAGGTCCTCACACACCCGACGGCTTCCCAGCCCGGCCTGGGCCAGTACCTTCTGGAGCCGAACGCCGTCGTCGTCAGGCGTCACGGACAATCAACCGTCCGGGTCGTCGAGGCGGATCTCGTGGCGAGTGAGGTTGTCGAGGGGCATTTCTTCGGGAACCCCGCCGGTATCCCGCCGAGGGTTGCTGGCCTCGATTTCGTCGAGCTGTTCGCTCAGGCTCGGGCCGGGCGGCGGCCGTAAACCCAACTCCAGGTGTTCCACCACGTCGGCCCCCGGCACGAACTCACTCAGGGGTGGCAGTTGCGGCAAACCCTCAATGCCGAGGCGTTCCAGGAACAACGCGGTGGTGCCAAACAGCACGGCTTGACCCACCCCAGGGTCTTTGCCCACCTCGGCGATGAAGCCCCGTACGTGCAGTGTTCGCATGACCCCATCCACGTTCACGCCTCGGATGGCGGCGACCTGCGCTCGCGACACCGGCTGCTTGTAGGCCACGATGGCCAGCGTTTCCAGCGCCGCCCCCGACAACCGAGCGGACTGTCCCTCCAGCACGAATCGCTCCACGTACGGGGCCAGATCGGCGTGGCTCTGATAGCGCCACCCCCCGGCTACGGCCACCAGGACAAAGCCGCGCTCACTTGCCTCGTATTCTGCTGCGAGGGCCTCGCAGACCTCCACGACCTGGGTCGCGGGGATTTCGAGTAACTGGGCCAGCAAGTGGGGCTCGACGGGGACCTCCGCCACCATCAAGACGGCTTCGATGGCCCGGCGGGTTTCGGTGGAGGTAGTGGACACGACATCACCCATCGTAGGCGTCGACTCCGGCGAGGTCTTCCAGTTCTGAATGATCGCGCCCGAGCCACACAATGTGGATGTCGCCGAAGCTGCGGGGCTGCTCGAGATCTACGAAGCCCTGTTTGAACAGTTCCAGCACCGCCAGGAAGCGCACCACTACGTCGAGGCGCTCGACGAGGTCCCCGGTGAGCGCTCGGAAACTGATTCTTCCGGCCAGGGGCAACTCCTCCAGGAGCTCCGCCACCGCGTCGAGGACCGACGCCCGGATCGGCGCGACGTGGTCGAGGTCGATGCGCACCACGGGCTTCGGGGTGACCGCCCGGAGGTAGGCGGCCCGGAGGGCGGTTGGGGTAATGCCGGCGAGCAGATCGGGGGTGAGGTCGAGGAAGCGTTCGTCGGGGCCGGCCACTCGTGGGTAGGAACGGCTCGCCTCGCTCGCCAGGCCTGCCAAGGCCACGGCAGCGTCCTTGAATGTCTTGCACTCCACCAAGCGAGTGAGGAGCATGTCTCGCTCGCTCCACAGCGCCAGTTCCTCGTCGAGGTCGAGGTCGTCTTCGTCCGGGAGGAGTCGGCGGGTCTTTAGTTCGATCAGGGTGGCGGCAATGAGGAGGAACTCTGTGGCCACATCGAGGCTGAAGTCTTCCATCTTGTCCAACTCGGAGAGATAGGCGTTGACGATGGTGGTGAGGGAAACGTCGTAGAGGTCCACCTGCTCTCGCAGGATCAAGTGCAGCAACAGGTCGAAAGGACCGTCGAACACGGGAGTAGTCACCTCGTAGGCCATGGCCACAATGCTAATCACATTCGTGTGGTTCCTAAAGGAGGCCGGAGGGTGACCTCCCTGCGGCCTACCATTCACCCCCGTGACCCCCCGCGTCTTTTCCGGCATCCAACCCACCGGTGAGCTCACCCTCGGCACCTACCTCGGTGCGCTCCAGCGCTTCGTGCGGCACCAGACCACCACCCATTCGGTGTTCTGCGTGGTGGATCTGCACGCCATCACCGTGCCGCAGGAGCCGGGCCAGCTCGCCCAGCGCACCCTCGACACCGCCGCCTTGTACCTAGCCTGCGGGATCGACCCCGCCGCCAGCACGCTGTTCGTCCAGAGCCACGTCCCCGAACACAGCCAGTTGGCATGGCTCCTGGAGTGCACTGTCAGTTTTGGGGAACTCAGCCGGATGACACAGTTCAAGGAGAAGTCCGACCGGCAGCAGTTCGTATCGGCGGGCCTGTTCACCTATCCGGCCCTCATGGCCGCCGACATCCTCCTCTACGACACGGATCGGGTGCCGGTGGGTGATGATCAGCGTCAGCATCTAGAACTCACCCGAGATGTCGCCGAGCGCTTCAATCATCGCCATGGCGATACGTTCGTGGTGCCCACCGCCGACATTTCCGCGGTGGGGGCACGGGTCATGGACCTCCAAGATCCCGCTCGCAAGATGTCCAAATCCGTCGACTCGCCGCAGGGCACCGTGTTGATGCTCGATGAGCCAGCGGTGATCGTGAGGAAGTTCAAACGAGCCGTCACGGACAATGACGGCGAGGTGCGTTTCGACCCGGCGACGAAACCGGGAGTGTCCAACTTGCTGTCTATTCTGGCGGCCGCCACCGACACCACGCCCGAAGCGCTGGAGGGCCAGTACCAGCAGTACGGCCCGCTCAAGGCCGATACGGCTGATGCGGTGGTAGCCCGCCTGGCCCCGATTCAAGCGGGCTACCGCGAGTGGGCGGCCGATCCGATGGCCCTGCGGGCGGTCCTGGTGCAAGGGGCCGAGCAGGCCCACGCGGTGGCCTCGGCCACCCTGGCGCGGGCCCAGCAGGCGCTGGGGCTCGGCTGAGATTGGGTTAGTCGTCGTCGGCGGCTTTGAGGGCGGCGGCGATGTGGGGGGCCAACGTCCAAGCCGACTCGCGTTGGTGGTGCTCTCTCGCCCAGGTCACCGTGAGGGGATCACTTCCGGCCATCTCGAGAAGGTCGCCACCGAGCCGGTCGTGATGCATGTACAGCCCCACCTTGCGAGCGATTCCTCGTTGTCGACGCCAGATCGTGGCGGCTTCCGGGCCCGCGAGTTTCGCCGACAGGGTGGCGACGACGCGTCCGTAGGTGCGCAGCGAGGATTCGGCCTTGCCTACGTCGTGGAGCAGGGCGGCGGCGAGCACCGGTCGCGTGGCCTCGACCCCGAGTGCTCGTTCAACTCGTCGGGCCACGGCGGCGGCGTGGCGTCGGTCCGGGCCCGACATCCGGGCCCACAGGGGTACTTCCGACGGTAGAAACTGCTGCAGGACCCATTCGGTTTCCGTGGCGGAGGGGCCGCCAGGACGCAACGAGAACACGAAGCGCTTCACGAGGTGCCCAGTAGAGGCCATCAGCGGGATGACTAGGCGTGGTCGATGCAGAAACGGGTGGCGGGCATGGCCTCGAGGCGGTCGGCCCCCACCGGCGTTCCGCAGGTTTCGCAGGATCCGTAGACCCCCTCGTCGAGTTTGGCGAGGGCCCGTTCCACCTCATCGAGTTCGTTCCGGAGTTCGGCGGCGAGGAGTTTGTTCTCCCCCTGCTCGGCGGCCACCTGTCCGGAGTCGGCGAAGTTGTCGTCGAAATCGGGGCTGGCCCCCGTTCCCTGTGAGAGGCTGGCCACCTGGCTTTCCAGGCGGGATCGTTCCACAGACAATTCTCGACGGGCGGAGTTCTCAAGCGCGGGTTCAGACACCTTCCCAGGCTACCGCTCCGCCAATGCCCTGGGGTGCGAAGACCGGTACACCTCCCACAGCCGTTCCTTCGCTACCAGCGTGTAGAGCTGTGTCGTACTGATGGAGGCATGGCCGAGGAGCTCCTGAACGGCCCGAATGTCCGCCCCATGGTCGAGCATGTGGGTGGCGCAGGAATGGCGCAACACGTGCGGACTGAGGCGGCCCTGCAAGCCCACTCGCAGACCGTGGCGCCGCAGTACGTCCCACGCCCCCTGCCGGGTGAGGCGTCCCCCCCGGGCGTTGAGGAACACCGCTTCCGCATCGCCCCGCCGCGCCCACTGAGCCGGGGCCAGTTGGCCGCGTCCTCCGGGGCCCAGCCAAGTCACCAGCGCCCGTCCGGCGTGGTTGCCCAGCGGGACGATGCGCTCTTTGGCGCCCTTCCCAAAGGCCCGGATCAGCGCGTCATCGAGATCGAGATCACCCATCGACAGCCCTACCAGTTCCGATACCCGCAACCCGGTGCCGTAGAGCACCTCGAGGATGGCGCGATCCCGTTGCGCGATGGCGCCATCGCCCTGTGGGGAAGCCAGGAGAAGCATGATCTCCGCTTCGCTCAAGGCCTTCGGTACCCCGCGGGGCACTCGGGGTAGTTCGAGGTCGGCTCCCGGATCCACGCTGGCGCCGCCTTCCCAGGCGAGAAACCGGTGCAGCGCCCGCACCGGCACTAAGGATCGGGTCACTGATGCTGGAGCCAGTCCGCGGTCTTGGAGTGCATGGACGTAGGCCACGAGGTCTTGCTCAGTCACCTCCGCCAGGGTGCGGTCCTCGGTGTCGAGCCACTGCGTGTAGCGGCGCAGATCGCGCCGGTAGGCGGTGATGGTGTTGGCCGAGCGTCCCCGCTCGGCGGTGAGCCAGGTGAGCAGATCCTCGGCCTCCAGGGGGAGGATCTGCCGCTGCGGCAGGTGAAGTTCATCGACGGTCACGGGTGGCCGGCGGCGGTCAGCAGGAGCCCGATCACCGTCTTGCCGTCGGTGATGCGCCCATCGTGGATCATCGCCACCGCATCCGCCAAGGGCACCCGCAGCACCGTCATCGCTTCCTCTTCCGGTCCCTGAGGGTGGTGGGGTACCTCCCGCAGCTCGGTGCCTAAGAAGACCGATACGGCTTCGTCGCAAAAGCCCGGGGAGTTATGAAAGGTGGTGAGGTGTTCAAGGTGACCGGCGTGGAGGCCGACCTCCTCGGTGAGTTCGCGATTGGCGGTGATCATCTCGGCTTCCTCGGCCACATCGCGCACACCGGCGGGAAGTTCCACCAGGTGGGCATCAAGCGCCGTGCGGAACTGGCGCACGAGGGTGACGGTGCCGTCTTCGTGGAGGGGGACCACCGCGACGGCTCCGGGGTGGTGCACGATGTCGCGCTCCACCATCGACCCGTTGGGGGTCTCATAGCGGGCCACCGCCACTCGAATCCGAAAGCCGTTGTGGATGAGTGTCTCGCCCCGCTTGGTGAAGGTGCCGGTCATCAGGACCCGGCGACTACGCCGTAATGGAACGAGAGGCGGGGGCATGGTCGAAGAGATGCGGCGTTCGCCCGTTGGCCCGATCCAAGGCTGCACCCACCATGTCGCGGAAAAGCGGGGCGGGACGGGTGGGCCGACTCTTCAACTCCGGGTGGGCCTGGGTGCCCACCCAGAAGGGGTGGTTGCGGAGTTCGATGAACTCCACCAGTCGGCCATCGGGCGAGCTACCCGAGCACCAGAAGTCTGATTCCTCGAAGCGGGCCCGGTAGCGGGCGTTGAACTCATAACGATGGCGATGACGCTCCGACACCACGGTCGTCCCGTAGGCCTTCGCCACCAGCGATCCTTCCTCCACCTGGGCTACATAGGCTCCCAGTCGCATCGTTCCGCCCATGTCGGTGACGCCCCGCTGTGTCTCCATGAGATCGATGACCGGATAGGGGGTGGTGGGGTCGAGTTCACTCGAGTTGGCTCCCGCCAGGCCCAGCACGTTGCGAGCGAACTCGATGGTCATCATCTGTAGTCCGAGACAGAGGCCCAGGCAGGGAATGTCATGTTGGCGGGCGTAACTGGCGGCCATGATCTTGCCTTCGGTGCCGCGCTCCCCGAAACCCCCCGGAATCACGATGCCGTCGAGATCCCGCAATCGGCCCTCGGCCAACAGTCCTTCCACATCTTCGGCCTGGATCCAGTCGATTTCCACGTCGCAACCGTGATGAAAGCCGCCGTGCTTCAAGGCTTCCACGACCGACAGATAGGCATCTTGGAGGCTCACATATTTGCCGATGATGCCGATCTTCACCGTCCGATCAAGCGACTCGACCTTGTCGACGAGGGCTTCCCACTCGGCGAGGTCAGGCTCTCCCGCATCGAGTCGGAGCAGGTTGCACACCACGGTATCGAGACCCTCTTCATGCAGGACCAGCGGGATTTCGTAGAGGTTGCGAGCGTCGGCGGCGTTCACCACCGCTTCTATGGGCACGTCGCACAGGCGGGAGATCTTGCGTTTCAGGCCCTCGGCCAAGGGATGCTGGCTCCGCACCACGATGGCGTCGGGCTGGATGCCCCGACCGCGTAGTTCGGTCACGGAGTGCTGCGTGGGCTTGGTCTTTTGTTCGGCCACGATGAGTGGGGCCAGGGTGACGTGGAGGTAAAAGACGTTGTCTCGCCCCACGTCGAGCCGGAACTGCCGAATGGCCTCCAGGAAGGGGAGGATTTCGATGTCACCCACGGTGCCGCCGACCTCGGTAATCACAACATCGCGATCTTCGCTGGCCAGGCGGGTGATGCGCCGCTTGATCTCATCGGTGATGTGCGGAATGACCTGTACGGTCTTGCCCAGGTAGTCGCCGCGACGCTCGGCGGCGAGCACAGCCGAGTAGATCGACCCGGTGGTGGCATTCGAATCCCGGGTGAGGTTCTCATCGATGAACCGCTCGTAGTGCCCCAGGTCGAGATCGGTTTCCCCGCCATCGTCGGTTACGAAGACCTCCCCATGCTCAAAGGGGTTCATGGTGCCGGGGTCTACATTGATGTACGGGTCGAGTTTCTGCATCGTGACCGTCAGACCCCGCGCCTTGAGCAGACGGCCCAGCGACGAGGCGGTGATGCCCTTGCCCAGCGACGATGCCACCCCGCCGGTCACAAAAATGTGTTTGGTCATCGGAGATTCTCCGCGACCGAATCGTTGAACGCAGCCACGGGTCTACACCTTACCTTTCGCCACCCCGCCCTGCGCGCATCGACGCGATCCCGGCCCGACCCCGGCGCTCGGTAACCTGAAGCGGTTCCATGACGACTGCCTCCACCACCGGCTCATCGCGCTCCACCACCCGGACCGATTTGGCCGTGCTGGTCATCCTGGCCGTCGCCGTGCGCATTCCGGCCTTCACCGCCCGGACCCACCTCACCTTCGATGATGGTGTGTACGGAGCGTCGGCGAGGGCGATGAGAGCGGGTGCGCAGCCGTTCCGCGACGTGTTTTCCAGCCAGGGCCCCCTGCACCTACCTCTGATCTACGCGGCGGACCTCCTCGCTGGGCGAGGCGCCAACGCTCCTCGCCTGGCCGCAGTACTCGCCGGGGTGGGTCTGGTCATTGTGACCTATCTGGCCGGACAACTGGTGACCGACCGCCTGGGTGCGATTCTGGCGGCTGCGCTGGTGGGCTTCAGCGGCAGCGTGCTGTGGGTTACCGGTCCCCTCTCCTCCGACGGGGTGGCGCTGTTCTTCGCCGGCCTCACGATGCTGCTGGTCCTGCGGTGGCGCCACCACATCACCCTGCGACGTGCCCTCTGGCTGGGTCTGGCGGTGAGCGCCACGCTTTCGGTGAAGGCGCTGCTGGCCCCCGTGGTGGTGCCCGTGGCGCTGGTGCTCCTCGCCCATCGACGGGTGGCTCCCATCCTGGCCGCCGCCGGCGTGGCGGTGGGCTCGCACCTTCTGCTCTGGCTTCCGTGGGGGCCGGGGCGGGTATGGGAACAGTCCTATGGGTATCACCTTGAAGCCACCGCCGCTCGCACGCCGTTGGCCAATCTCGGCAAGGTTCTGAGCACCCTGGTGGACCGGGATCTTCCCCTGGTGCTGGTCGTTCTGGCCGCAGTGGGAGGGCTCCTACTGGCTCGGGGCCGGTCGACCCAACCCGGGGAGGCAAGGCTCACCTCGCCCGACACGCTGCTCTTGGCCTGGCTGGGTGCCACGCTGGCGGTGCTCATCGCCGAACAACCCCTCTGGCGGCCTCACGTGTCGGCCCTGATCCCGGCCCTCGCGCTGCTCGCCGCCCGTCATCGACCCCCGGTGTCTGTGCTCGCGGCGATCCTGGTGGTGGCCGTGCCCATACATGTCGTACACCTCTGGGACCTCCTGCACCCGGAGCCGTATCGAGGCGACACGGCCGAGGTGGTGGCCCTGTTGGCCGACCTGCCTGAGGGGGCCCTGGCCATCAGCGACGATCCGGGGCTGGTTTGGCGCGCCGGACGGGCCACCCCTCCCGATCTGGTGGATACCTCAATCCTTCGCATCGAGGTGGGCCAGATCACCACCGCGTCGATCCTGGCGGCGGCTTTCGACCCCCAGGTGTGTGCTGTGGCGGTGCGGAGCACCCAACGGTGGGGCTCTCTCCCCGACCTGCCTGCCGGGCTCGCGGCGCTGGGTTATTCCGTCGCCCAGCGCGATGATCGGGGCCGGGTGCTCTACATCGACGAGGACTGCGACCCGGGCTGATCGGCGTGCAGGCCCCCGAGTCGGTCGAGATACCGCAGCGGGGGAACCGAAGCGATGACTCGTGAGAACGACACCCGCTCCGCCGCCAGGTTGACCACAATGAGCGCTACCAGAACTGCCGTGCGCACCGGTCGGCTGGTCTCGAGGACCACGCCTAAGCCGAGCACTGCCCCGAGCAGGTTGGCCCCGGTGTCACCCAGCATCAGTCGTTCCTGTAGGTCGGCTCGCAAGAGGCCAAGGCCAGCCCCGAGCACCGGGGCGAGAGCGAGGCCCACCGGGGATGTCCCGGCCGCCCAGGCGAGGGGTACATAGGCCACCAGCGCCACCTTGATGGTGCGCCCCGGGGCCCGGTCGAGAAGATTGCCGGCGTTGGCGGCCAAGGCCACCAACGCCGCATCGGCCAGCAAACGTCTACCACTCACCTCGCCGGGTGCAGCGGTGAGCACGATGGCCACCACGGCCCCGCCGAAGAGTTTCATCGATCCGGTGGTGATTCGACCTTGGCGCAGCGCCCGGAGGTGGCCGGCGAACCCGTGATCCTCCGATGTGCCGACAAGATCGTCCACGATCCCGAGGAACGCGAAGGCAAAACAGGCGAACAAGACCATCGCCCGCAACAGGCTGTCGCTGAGTTCCTCGCCCAGACCGAACTCCGCTAGCGCGGTCCGCGCGGCTTCCACCACAAGTACCGCGAGCACGATGATCAGCCCTCCGGCGGTGGCGATGGGGTGACCGCGGTAGTTCTTTCGGAGCAACGCCGGGGCCGACAGGATGGGGGCCACGGCTCGCTCCAATAGCACCGCCGCCACGACCCCACCGAGGAACAGCAACGCCAGCGCCCACTGTCCGTTGGTCACGGCGCAGCCTCCTCTACCTCAACCCGGGCCCCGAGGTAAATGAGCCCAGGAACCGCAATGGCGAGCATGGCCGCGGGGACGGCGATCCCGGAGTCGTTGGCGGCATAGCCCAACACGGCGAGCGTCACCAGGCCCGGAACCGCTCGGCGCAGGGCTGGAAAGGCCAGGATTACCGCTCGTACGCGGTCGCGAGCGCCCCACATCACCAGTGCCGCCGCGATGGCCAGCGGGCCCACGATGAATCGCCAGAGGCTGGTGCCCAGCGACCGCAGATTGGCCTCCATCTTCCGCTCCGCCACCGTGGTGAACCCGGTGAGGCCATCTTCGCCGATCCGTTCGAAAAGGCGTCCGAGATGGGATCGGTTGGCGCTGGGCCGCTGGAGGTCAAACCACGCCAGTAGTCCGATGATCACCAAGGTGGCCAGGGCCACCAGCGCCGCGCTGCGCCACCGAACTTTCCACTGGCCCAGACCGGTGGCCACCAGCGCCAGCGCGGGGATGCCCGCGAGTGCTCCGCCCACGTCGGCCCCCCAGGGGGGAGCAATATCAACCAGCACGACCACGCCCAGGATCACGAGCATCGCTCGGCGGCCGAGGGTGCCGGGCCAACGGTCGATGGCGATGCACGCCAGCATGACCCCGGCCACAAAAAAGAAGGCGAAGGTGACGTTGTTGATACCGCTGAATCGCCCGCCCACAATCGGCGAGTCGCCGAAGACCGAGGCGAACTGCAACCGAGACGCCAGCACCACCACGCTCACGATCACGAGGGCGGCGACGAGTCCGTATCCGAGTGCCAGCGGATCGAGCCAGCGGCGAGACAGTGCGGAGCCCACCGCCGCCAGGGTCACGGAACCGGCGATGAGGAAAAGCCAATAGGCCGCGGCGCCCCAGCTGTAGAACGGAATCAGGGCGGCCAGATACGTGAGCGAAGGAAAGGCCAGCAGGGCCAGAGCGACACGGGCCAGCCATGGGTTCCAGTGCGGCCAGCGTCGCACCCATGCTGCCGCGGCTGTCAGAGCCAGCACGCTCACGGCAATCACCAACGCCCAGGTGGCTGAAGTCAGCATCTTGTCTCGAAACAAGGCCGCGGCCTCCCCGCGAACCAACTCGGCGCGGCGGTCCGGGCCCGAAAGCGACGATGGTCGTGCCTGCATGGCGCGCCCTTCGATGCCGGCTTCTGTCATGGGCACTCCCGCCAAGGCGGCCAGGGTGGGGGCGACATCGGCCAACAACACATAACCCGCTCGCCGGGTGGTGCCCGAGATGAGGAAACCGGGGGGGAATTCCCGGGCCCGGATGCCGAAGACCCCCAATCCCGGCTCGGGCTGGGTGAACGGCGCCACCACCATCAGTGCATCGCGTTCTGGATCCAGTTGCTGGAGGAGACCGGCCATCAGCGCATCGGTGGAGCGCAGGGCGGCTACCCACGCAGTCTGGGCTTGCTCCGGGGTGGCGCGTGTCCGGAAGCTCAACGCCCGGCGCAGGTCGGAGGCCTCCACCAGGACCACCGACGATGGGGTGGCACATTCCGTCACGGCGGCCAGCACCGCCGCCTCATCCAGCCGCACGCCCCAGGGCGCCGTCGCGTCGGTCTCGAGGAGGCGGGTGTTCACGCGCCCACACGGGAGAGCCCCCGAGGTATCGGCCAACGTGAGCGCCGCCTCGGCATGGTTGGAGGGAGCCACCAAGTACGGCTCGGACCCATACGCATTGGCCACTACACCGCTCTCCACCTGCGCCTTGGCCAGGAGTTCGCCCAGCGCTCCGACGGTGCCGCCGAACTCGGCATGCTGGTTGGCTTCCTGGATCAGGGTCCAGCCCAAGGCCACCAACTGTGCATCAGGGGTGGCGTCAGCCCCCTGCTGACGTGCGTAGGCATCCCCGGCGGTGCCGCTTTCGTAGGGGGTGTCCACGTCGAAGAATTGCCCCGCCACCTCCGGCGGTGCCACCGCCCTGCTGCCGCTACCCATTGTGGCGTAGGCATCACCCGGCTCCGTCAACACGTGGGTCACCTTGGTCACCAGGTTGGCCATGGCGCTGTCGTTGAGTACGGCAGTCAAGACGGGAAGGTCGGGGGATTCCAGGTCTTTCCAGGTGAGCCCGGGAACGCTAAGAACCACTACCCGGCGGGGAGGCGGGGCCTCCGCGATGCGCTGACCCGGTGCCGGGGACCCAGGGGAGGTGGCGGCGGGGGTCGCCAGCACGAGCACGAGCACGAGCACCAGGACCAGTACGCCGGAGTGCACCAGGTTCTTCATGTGATGGGCTCGCGGGCCAGGGTTACGACAGTGAGGTACACCACGGCTGCGTTCACAACCCCCAACATCAGCCCAGGTACGGCGATGCCGGAGTCGTTGAGCATGAACCCGAGCAGCGCCACTAGCGCCAGACCGGGCACACAACCACTGAGCGTGTCCCGAACGGGTTGTACACGGTCGGGAGCATGCCACAGGAGATACACCACAGCGGCTATCAGGAGAGGGATCAGCGCCATCCAGGCCGAGCCGGTGACCACACTGAGGTTCGCCCCCAACTTGCGGATCACCACCGTCTGAAACGCGCCAGGACCACGATCGATGATCGCCTCCCACAAGCGTCCGAGGTGGGTGCGTTGGTCGGCGGGTCGCGACAGATCAAGGACGGCGAAGCCCACCAGGGCCACCCCGGTGGCCATGGCCCATCCAAGCACCGAGCGCCAGTGCACGGGCCGCCCCACGAGGTAGGCGCCGGTCACTCCCGCGGCGGGAATGAGGGCCATCACTCCCCCGACGTCGGAGCCCCAAATCGGCATGCCGTCGATCAGGATGGCCACTATCAACACGCCAAAGGCCAACGCCGTGGCAAAACTGCGCCCGGCTAGTCGGCGCGAGAGCAGACCACACAACAAGAAGGTGGCCGCCGCCAACTGACCGAAGGCCAGGTTCCCCATGCCGGCAAAACGGCCACCGACCGTTGGTGAATACCCGAACACTGTGTTCAGTTGCAGGGGGGCGCCCAGCACCATGTCCACCGCGAGAAGGCCAAACACTAGTCCCAGACAGAACAGGAGAGGGTCGATCGCCGCTCGGCGTCCGAGCGCCCTGACTCCCCACGCGAGCATCACCGAAATGCCGATGACGAAGGTCCAATACGCGAGCGGCGGCGCGTCAGCGAAGGGAATGAGGCCGGCGAGGTAGGTGGCCGGGAGGTAGGCCAGCATCGTCAACGCCGCTAACGCCACCCGGCGCTTGGTTCGCTCGGAATCGCTGCGGAGGGCCACCGCGACACCGACCCAGAGCAGCGCCTGCAGCACGGTAAACACGATGGCCACCGGCGCCACCATCCGATCGCGATACCGCGCCGCGTCGTTGATGCGCGCCAGGCTCTCGGCCCGGGCCGCGCCGGTGACGGGACCCTCGCCCGCTCGCTCGAATTGGCGCCCCTCCATCGATCCGGGCCGAGGCACCCCAAAGACACTGAGGATGGTGGGGGCGATGTCCACGAGGGTCACCAACCCCGCCCGACGAGTACTCGCGGAGCGCAACAGGCCCGGCGCCTGCCCGGGTGATCGCAACCCGGCCACCGTTAGTTCCACCCCACCAGCGGAGTGGTACGGGGCCACCACCAAGACGGTGTCGCGAGCGAAGTCAACCGAGAGCAACATCCGAGCCACTAGGTCATCGGTGTCCCGCAGCGCCTGCTGGCGGAGGGCCTGACGCTGGGCGGGAGTGGCGAGCGGCCCGTAGCGGTCGGCTCGCGCCAGATCCGAGCCTTCGACGAACACCACGCCGCCCTGCCTCCAGGATGCCGAAAAGGCCGCCACCACCGCGTTTTGTTGATACCGCAGGCCAAAGGGGGCCGAAGGATCCCGCTGCAACAACGCGTCGGTGACGGCGCCAGCGGGCACCCAACCCGTCTCATCGACCAGCGACATGGCCGCCTGGCGCTGGTAGGCGGCCTCAGACGGTGCGACACCATCGCGGTTGGTGAGGTCGCCATCGGCATTGGCAATGGCGGCTCTGGGCACCATGGCATCCGCCAGGCTCTGCCCGAGCGCACCGAGTTGGGCGTCGTAATCGAGGTCGGCATTGGTGCTGACCAGGTGGGGGAAGCCCAGAGCCACTAACCCCGTGTCGACCGCCACACCGGTGGTGCGCGCAAAGATCGTGGAGGCTGGCGTGGTGGCGTAGGTCTCGGCGGCATCCAGCACCTCCCCACTGCGCACCACACCCTGTGCTCGGCTTCCAGCACTCAGCGCCGCGTAGCCATCGTTGGCGTTGGTGGTGGCGTCCACATCGCGTACCGACATGGCCGCCACGGCTGCGCCGTCGAGTAGCGCGTCGATGGCGGGGCTGGCTCCCTGGTAGAGATCGGTCCATCCGAGGGTGGGCAGCGACAACACCAACAGGCGTGGGACCTCCCCCGAGCGCGCCCCCGCCGGCCGGCCCGAATTCCACGGCACGGTCGCCATCGCGAGCACCACAGTGAGTACCACTGCCCCCCACGCCCGTACTGCGCCACGAGGTCCGTTCATGCGAGGGTCTCCTCGGGGGCGGCCGACGGCCGCGAGGGCACTCCCCACCACTGCAGGGTGCCCAGGTAGATCGCCACGGCTGTGCCCCCCACGACGGCCAGGGCCGCCACGGTGGACCAACGACCGACGGGATTCCACACCGCCATCGCCCCCCAGGCCCCCAGCCCAACCAACGCCGAGAGGATCAGGGGTTGGACCTGCCCCACCGCCAGCACCGGCCCGATCCGCGGAGCCAATCGGTGGTCGAGCCAGAGAGCACCTAGGGCGTAGGCGACGGAGTGACCCAGGCCGATCATGGCTAGTCGGGCGGTGCCGTGCGCCATCCCGAAGGCCACCACCATCACACACGCGCCGAGCAACGCTGAGCCCACTGACGCGAGGGCGGGCGTCCGACTGTCGCCGAGGGCGTAGCCCGCGCGGGTGAGGAGCAGGAAGACACCGTAGACCGGGATCCCCACGGCGAGACCGAGGCACGCCTGACCGAGCAGTTGGGGGCCGGGAGCCTCTTGGGCCGCGCCGAAGGCCAGCACACGCATCACCGGGGCCGATAGCGCGATCAGCAGCGCGGCGGCGGGGAGAGTGACCACCGCCATGGCATCAAAAGCCCAGCGGCAGGTGGCGCGAAAGCTGTGGTGATCGTGGTGGGTCACCGCCGTGGATAGGCGTGGTAAAGCCGTGGTAAAGATCGGCTGAGCGAGAAGTCCGTACGGGGCAAGGAATACGACGAAGGCCAGCTGGTAGGCCACCACACCGCCGGCCACGCCGCCCGCCACCACCAACGCCGCGGCGAGAAGCAGCCCGGTTCCGGAGTGCTGCACCGCCGCCCAGCCCGAGAGGCGCCCGAGCTGGCGCACCTCGGTGTCGGAGCCAACCGACCGCAGGCGAGGCCGAAGCCGGAAGCCCATCACCCGTAGGCCAATCGTGGGCGCGGCCACGAAGGCCACGACGCCCAGCGTTCCGCCCAGCGCCAGGGTGAGACGCTCCCCGGAGGTGAGATCGAAACCGGGGTTCGGGCCCGCCAGAGAATGAAACAGCAGCATCGTGGCGATCAGCACGATGGTGTTACCCACCGGGGCCAGAGCGGCCAGTACGAAGCGTCGATGAGCATGAAGCACCGCAGTAGCCACCGCGCCCACCGCATAGAGAAGCACTTGGGGAATGAAGAAGCGAAGAAGGAAGGTAGTGAGTTCTTCCTGGGCGGCCCGCACCTCGGGGTCGTCGACGCCGGTGGTTAGCAACGCGGCCAACGCCGGGGCCAAGATGACCCCCAGAACCGTCACCACGCCCAGGACCGCGAGCGCCACTCCCAGGATTAGCCCCGCCACCTCTTCGGCCCGACCGGGCGTGTTGCGAGCGAGCAGGGCTACAAAGGTGGGCACCAGAACGGCCGACAGGGCGCCGGCGGCGAGTAGTTCGAACAGCACATTGGATACGCTGTTGGCGGCTTGGAAAGTGTTACCGAGGTACGTAGTGCCCAGTACGGCGGTGATCACCACCATGCGTATTCCGCCGAAGATCCGGGAAACCCCCGCGGCGGCCCCCATCCCCACCGCCGCGCGAGCCGGACTCGGGGAGGCGCCCAAGGGCGCCTTCTTCACGTCGGAGTCCACGCGGGGAGCACCGCGTCAGCATCAGGCCCGTAGCCATAGTGACCAGGAATGACTTTGGGCGTGCCGGCGAGGGCCAGGATGGCCGCCACACGACCCTCGGTCCGATCGGCGTTGTCGACGATGGCGATCCGATTGAGCGTTTCCCCGTTGAGTGAGGCCGACAGCGCCTTTCCGCGGGCCAACCCCTCGGGCCCGATGGTGAAGACCTCGGCCAGCACGGTGCCGCCGGCCGCGTTGGCCTGGACCACCAGCGGGCTGACATCCGCGGCCAAGTCGCTGCCGGTTACCACCAGCACTCTCGGCCCACGCCCAGCCAGGGTCGTGACCCCTTGTGTTTCATCGCCTTGGTTATCGAAGGCAAGGAAACCGGCCTTGATCAGGGCGCTCAGCAGAGGCGTGCCTGGTTGCTGACCGGGGGCACCGGCCAAGTCCGGGGCCGGTGCCTGCGCCAGTTCCCCGGCGATACCCGACCAGGCCGCATCCCAGAGCTGCTCGGGTTCTGCACCGGCGGATCCGCCGACCGCCTCGTTCATGGCGGCGAGATCTTCCTCGCTCGCGAGGTCCCGCTTGGGCTCGACCCACACGACACCGGGCACAATCCCGCCCGCCTGGCGAGCCAAGCGAACACTCTCAGCCACGGCGGCGTCATCTACCCCGCGCATGGCCACCACCAGCACGGGGACCCCCGTGAGGCGGTCGCTGACGGCGAAGTCGGCGCTGGGGGTGATGTACGCCCGGGCTTGCGCGAGTTCGGTCTCTAAGGCGTCGTTCTCCGCTTTACGAACATCCAGATTGACCGACACGCCGTCGATCCGACTCTGGAGGTTGTCCACGATGGCACGATCGACATAGGTGGAACCCACCAGAATGCCGATGGCCAGGGCGAGAAACACGGCGGTGATGGACACCACATGGAAGCGGAACGAGATCATGATTCTCCTTGGCCGGTCAGCCGGTCAGAACGTCCCTGTGAGATTCAGCCAGAACTCGTGCAGCGTCAGCCAGATGCCGTCCAGGAACACGTGTAGCGGATTCGACACGATAATGACCACCAACATCACCGTGAGGGCGGCCGCCACCAACCCAACCAGATCGCGGCGGCGCACGTTGGATTCGTGCAAACGCGCCACCCCTTTGGCGTCTACCAGCATCGGGCCGAGGCGCAAGCGCGTGAGGAAGGTAGACGACATCCCGGCTCGCCCTTTGTCGAGGAACTCCACCATGGTGTCGTGCGTGCCCACGGCCACGATGAGTTTGGCACCGGCCTCGTAGGCCAGGAGCATGGCGGCGTCCTCACTGGTGCCTTCCACCACAAATTCCACGTAGTGCTTGCCGAAGCCTTGGAGTTCCTCGTGACCGGGGTTGCGGCCATCAGGATGGACGTGGTGTACGTGCTCGGCCCCGGTGTTCATAGCGGCGACGGAGACCGAGTCGAAATCGCCCAGGATGATGTCGGGCTGCAAGCCAACATCGAGCAGGGCGTCGGCGCCGCCATCGACGCCGATCAACACGGGGCGGAACTCGCGAATGTAGGTCCGCAAGACCTTCAGGTCCGCTTTGTAGTCCAGGCCGCGTACGACCACGAGGGCATGACGGCCGGCAAATGAAACACCGAGTTTCGGCAACACAATGGGGGCGAAGACGAGCTCCGCCTCGCGCTTCACGTACTCCAGCGTGTTCTCGGCGAAACGCTGGAGTTCGTGTCCGATGCCGGCGCGCGCCTCCTCCATCCGCCGGGTGATCTCATCCTCACCGAGCAGGTGCCCGGACCCCACCTCGGCCTCTCCGAGCATCACCTGCCCGCCGGCCAGTCGGACTATGGAACCGTCGTGCACCGCATCCATGATCGATGGGCCCACGTCGTCCACCAGGGCGACTCCTGCCATGACCAACCGCAGGGGGCCTCCGTTGGGGTAGCGCCCGGTGATCGACGGCGAAGCGTTGATCACCGCTCGCACACCAGCATCGATCAAACCGTCGGCGGCGATGCGATCAATGTCGGCATGGTCGATCACGGCGATGTCTCCGGGCTCGAGCCGCTTGATGAGGTCCTTGGTGCGCCTACCCACCCGCGCCCGGCCCTCTACCGTGTTGCTTGTCCTGCGCTCTTTTCGCAAACCGCGCACTACCGGCCTCGTTCCGAGGCGGCCGTGGCGAGGAGTTCCTCGGCGTGGTCGTGGCCGGTGTCGCTTTCGGGGAGCCCCGAAAGCATCCGAGCCAGTTCCCTAACCCGCGCCTCGGCGCCCAGTGTCTCGGCTCGCACGACGGTGGTGGTGCCATTATCCCGCTTTACCAGGGCCACCTGGGCGTCGGCGAAGGCCGCCACTTGCGGAAGGTGGGTGACCACCACAACCTGTTTGTGCTCGGCCAGCGCGGCCAGTGAACGGCCCACCGCTCGTGCCGCCGTGCCTCCCACACCGGCATCCACCTCGTCGAACACCAAGGTGGGCACCGGCGCGCCCACCACCAAGCGCAGGGCAAGCATCGTGCGGGCCAATTCGCCCCCCGATGCGGCCTTGGCTAGAGGAACTGCCGGTAGGCCTGCGTTGAGGGCCAAGAGAAACGCGACGTCGTCGCCGGGATCAGCGGGCCCGAGATGGATGGTGACCGCCGCCCGGGGCAGAGCCAGTTCCACTAGTCGCGCCTCCACCGCCGCCGCCAGGCGGGGTGCGTGTTCCCGTCGACGGGTTCCCACGACCGCGGCCGCCATCTGTACCGCTTGGGTGGCGGCGGCGCGTGCGGCATCGGCTGCTTCAGCCCGCTCGGCGTGCGCCTCCAGATCGTCCAAACGGTGCTGGAGTTCGTCGCGCACCGCGAACAGCTCGGCCAGGGGTGCTCGTGTGTTGCCGGTGTAGCGACGACGCAGGTCGGTGAGGTCGCGTCGGCGGGCCTGCACGATGGCCAGACGGGCGGGGTCGGCTTCGGTGCCCCCGAGCCCGCTTCGCAGTTCGTGAGTCACGTCGGCCAGCTCCACCTCCACGGCCCGCAATCGCCCCACCGGGTCGGCGAAGGAGGGCCGTTGCGCCAACGCACCGAGGGCCTGGGCGATGAGGTCGCGTGCCCCGCCGTCGGTACCAAGGGCGGCATCGGCGGCGGCAGCAGCATGGCGGAGGGCATCGATATCGCCGAGGAGTAGTTCCTCCGTGGCCAGGCGGTCGTCTTCCTCAGGGTCGGTGAGCCCGGCGCGGGCGATCTCGTCCAGCTGGAAGCGGAGGAACTCCGCCTCGCGCGCTCGGGCGGGTTCATCGCCCCCCAGTGCCTCGAGGGTCTTTTCGGCTGTTCGCACCGCGGCCCGGGCGGCCTCTAGATCGCCCAGATCCACCCCGGCGAAGCGATCGAGGGCGTGACGCTGACTGGCGGTGGTGAGCAGACCCACATGGGCGTGTTGAGCGTGGAGATCCACGAGGGTGGCGGCCTCTTCAGCCAGTTGGGCCGCCGTCACCAGGCGTCCATTGCGATAGGCGCGCGAACGACCCGAACGCGGCACAACTCGCGTCAGCACCACTTCGCTGTCGGCTCGCACGAAACGCCCCTCCACCGTGGCCTCGCGAGCGCCCGGCCGCACCACGCTGGCATCGGAGCGATCGCCCGTCAGGAGGCCGATAGCCCCCACCACCATGGTCTTGCCCGCCCCGGTTTCACCAGTGAGGGCTGTCATGCCGGGCTCGAACAGCAGGGCGAGTTCGTCGATCACGCCGAGGTCGGTCACGGCCAACTCCGCGAGCATCAGTGCGCCTCGGGGACGATGCAACAGCAGAGGACAGGGTGGGGGCGAGGAACCATGGCTGAACTTCTAGCGTAGGCGGTGGGCGCGAACCGTTGGGGATCACCCAAGGTGAGGGTTCGTGGCACTTCCGCCACCCCGCTACCGGTCCTCGAGACCGAACTTGCTTTTGAGCCGCGCCAAGAAATCTCGAGGACCGCTCGACACGAGACGGGCCCGCTGCTGGGCGGCGGTACACACGATGGCGTCGCCCTCGCCCAACTCCCCCAGGTTGCGACCATCCACGCTCACGGTGGCGGGGCGGTGGCCCTGAACCACGAGGCGGACCTCAGCACTGGGCTCGAGCACAAGGGTACGGTCGAAGAGCATGTGCGGCGACACGGGGGTGAGGAGCAGGGCGCGATGGGTGGGAGCCACGATCGGCCCGCGGGCGGAGAAGGCGTAGGCGGTGGATCCGGTGGGGGTAGCGACGATCAGACCATCGGCCGCATAGGTGGTGAAAAACTCCCCGTTTACCTCCACCGCCAGACGCACGGTATGTCCCATCGGCGTCTTTTCCAGTACGGCCTCGTTGAAAGCCAGACACTTCGTGGTGGTTCCGTCGGTACGTTCGACGCGAACGGAAAGCAGCATCCGTTCTTCCACCGCTTCTTCGCCGCCCAGGAAGCGTTCGAGCGCGTCCCGCAGACCCGCTGGCTCAATATCGGTGAGGTATCCCATCTGGCCCACGTTCACGCCCATGATCGGAACACCCGCGGCGGAGACCAGGTCGACGGTGCGCAACATGGTGCCGTCGCCGCCCAGGCTCACCGCCACGGCGACACCGGAGGCCAGATCGGCATCGGCACATCCGAGGGCGGCCAGCCCCGCAAGGTCGGCGTCGTGCTGCGGCATGCGCGCGCGGTGGCCGGCGGCGGCAAGCCATTGGGCCGTCGCGCGAGCCAACTCGGCGGCCTGGGATCGCTGATGGTGCAGGACGAACGCCACGGTGCTCATCAGCGAGACACCGCTTCGGCAACGGCCGCGTCGAGCATGGCGGCGGTGGCTCCCCCGCCGGTGACCGGCGCGATGCGGGCATGGACGAGGAACTCGACGTTTCCGTCCGCTCCGGTGAGAGGTGACGCCATGGCGTCCATCATGGCGGCTCCTTGCGCTCCGAGCGCGGCAGCCACCTCTTGCAGGACCCGAGCCCATACCGCCGGATCGGTGATCACGCCTTTACCCCGGGCCGCCTCGACCCGTTCCGCCTCAAATTGCGGCTTCACCAGAGCCACCACATCGGCCCCGGGACTGGTGAGTGCCAGCACCGAGGGCAGCACGGTCCGCAACGAGATAAAGGACAGGTCGGCGACCACCAGATCGGCGGGGGCGCCGACATCACCGGGTTGAAGATGGCGAACGTTGGTGCGTTCGTGGACCTCCACCCTGGGATGGCTTCGCAGTCGATGGTGCAGCTGTCCATAGGCCACGTCGATGGCCACCACCGAGGCGGCGCCTCGTTGCAGGAGGCAGTCGGTGAACCCGCCGGTGGAGGCTCCAATGTCGTAGGCCCGTCGACCGGCTACTACGACCGGGAAACGATCCAGGGCTCCGGCGAGTTTTTCGCCCCCGCGTCCGACGTACGGCGCAGGCGGACCGTAGATATAGATCGGTTCATCGGGGGCTACGAGGCGGGTGGCTTTGTTCGCCGGAGCACCGCACACGGTGACACGCCCCGCGTCGATGTCGGCTTGGGCTCGCTGACGGCTTGGCGCCAGACCTCTTCGGACGATCTCGGCGTCAAGGCGTCGACGGGTCAGGAGGAGAGGACTTCCGGTGCGGCGGTGGCCGGGTCGTTGATGGTGGGAGCTATGACCGGGGCCATCGGGGGCTTGTTGGCGGCGGGCTTGTTGGCGGCGGGCTTGTTGGCGGCGGGCTTGTTGGCGGCGGGCTTGTTGGCGGCGGGCTTGTTGGCGGCGGGCTTGTTGGCGGCGGGC
>SHVB01000019.1 GCA_009694375.1 Acidimicrobiia bacterium | reverse complement strand
AGGGCGGGCACGAACTGATGCGTCTCACCGGGGAAGAACCCGTAGAAGCGTTCGAAGCCGCGGCCTAACGGCCAGCGGTCGCGGCGAGCCCCGAGGTGCTCTTCGTCTTCCGGCGTGAGGTGCCACTTGCCCACCGCCCACGCCGCGTACCCCTGCGGCACCAACATGGCCGGGAGCATCGAGCACGACGGGGGGATGCGAGCGTCGTAGCCGGGGAAGCCCGTGGCCAAATCCACGATCCGACCCATGCCCACGGCGTGGTGGTTGCGCCCGGTGAGCACGCAGGCCCGGGTGGGCGAACAGAGCGCGGTCGTGTGGAAACTCGAATAGCGGAGTCCCCCCGCCGCCAGCCGATCAATGGTGGGAGTGGCGATGGCGGATCCGTAGCACCCGAGTTGGGCGAACCCAACGTCGTCGAGGATGACCAACAGCACATTCGGCGCACCGGCGGGGGGTCGCGGTTCGGGGGGCCAATGGGCCTCAGAGTCCCAGTGATAGCGACCGATCCGACCCTTGAACTCCTCTGGTTCCACGCGGGTCCTCTCCTTAGCAGCGGTACACGCGCTCGGCATTGGTGGCGAACAACTGGGCGCGGTCCTGGTCGTTCAGCCCGGCGGTCACCGTGGCAAAGGTGGTGTAGAGCTCGTCGAAACTGCCGTGCATCCCATCCACCGGGAAATTACTGGCGAACATGCACCGATGAACCCCGAAGGCTTCGATGGCGTACTCGAGCCAGGGGGCAAAGGCCGCCACCTGCATCGACCCCAGCGGCATCGCCAACCCCGACAGTTTGCACACCACCTGCTCACCGGTCCCGGCCAGGGCGGCGATACCGGCCTTCCACAGCGCGAACTCCTCGGGGGTGTTGGCCCGGGGCCAGCCGGTGTGTTCCACCACCACGACGAGACTCGGAAAGTTCTCCAGGCCAGCGGCGGCGGCGAGAAGTTGATCGGGCTGCGCCATCAACTCGAACACCAGACCCCGCTCTTGCAGGCCCCGCAGCACCTCGGCGGCGGGAAGGGGACCACCGCTCATCCCCATGGGACGGACACCCCGAAAGCGTGACGCGGCCATCTGCTCGTCGATCAGGGCCAGGGCCTGCGCAACGGTGTCGGTAGGGGGAAGGCCGCCGATGATCGCCGCCAGAAGGCCATCGACTTGCGCTCGCTCGTCGAGTTCGAGCGTCTCGGCGATCGAGTGGCCACCCGTGGCGGCGGCCACGTTCACCAGTTTTTCCACGTTCCACCCCCCCGACTCCGCCCGGTAGATGGGCACGTCGAACCGGCGCGACATCCCCGATACGTCGCCCATGTTCAGGGCTTGACGACCCGAGAGATACGGGTACCAGTCGGTGCGGGCCGGATCCCACAGGTGCACGTGCGCATCCACCACCCGGGTGGGGCGAGCGGTCATCGACCCACCAGCGCTCGCAACGTGGCGTCGAACCACTCGGGGAGTTCCGGACCTCCAAAGACGATGCTGCCGCTCGGGTGCGGGTGGCTACGCAGGCCGCACCAGCCAGCGCCCGTCACCAACTCCGCCCCAGCGAGGTCGATGCCCGCGGGGCTGCAAAGGAGGTGGGCGGTGAGTTCGCCGATCGGACCGAGGGCATCGTCACCCAGCGCCTCCATGCTCACCGCGAACGCCGCCACGCGCTCGCCGGTGGCTCGCCGAGAGGAGCGCGCCAACTGCGCCGAGGACTGGGCCCGGCTGCGGCCGCCGGCGGTGGTGGCATCGGTGAGGGTCACCAGCCGAAGCGGGCGGTCCGCCGCCGCCGCGTAATCGGCCACGGCGCGCACCCACCCGGCGTCGCGGTGGATGTGGTCCACCACTTCGGCGTGCTCGGCGAGCAACCGCTCCCAACCACTCGCCCCCCCGGGCGCGCCGGGGGTGCCGTCGAGGGCCACCACCACCGCATCGGGGGCGCCCACCCGGCTGACCGTGGCGGCTAACGCCTCGGCCGCCCCCGCGAACCCGCTCGCCGGGGCGGCGGCGACGGCGGCGCAGGTGACACCCCGGGCCGCGAGGGCCGCGGTGACCGCCGCCGCCACCCCCGGCGATTCGCCCACGATGAAGCACGAACCCACCTTCCCCGCCCGGCCTTCCACTGCACCGGGATCGTCGAAGATCGTGGCCAGGCGCGGATTGCTCCCGCCGTTGGTGAGCTGCGTTGCCTCGGCCGGAGCCAGTACCGCCGCCGCGGCGGCCTCGAAAAGATGCGGCAGCGACCTCACGTCGTCGCTGCGAATGACCTCCAACAGTTGGGGTTCGTCGATCAATGCCACCTCCGACCCGCCCGCAAAGAGCACGCGGCCGTTGCACCACCCCACGTCCGCCCCCACCAGGTATGCCCCCAACGGTCCCAAATCCTCCGGTGCCGGCATCGACCCAAGCGACAGCCCGCCCGTTGCCGATGTACCCCCACCACCTCCGCCAGCGCTCCGGGCCCGGCCGAGCGCGGCGGTGACCATCCGGGTCAGCGCGATCGGTGACACGGCGTTGACCGTGACGCCGGGCGGCGCTTCGTTGCCCATCTGCCAGGTAAGGGAGGCGACGGCCCGCTTGGCACACCCGTAGGCCCCGGTGTCCGCTGGTCGCCACCCCGAGCCCGAGGTGACCCCGAGGACTCGGCCGTAGCGGGCCTCCGCCATGATCGGTAGCGCGGCGGTGAGGATGTTGAGGTACCCCTTGAGGTGCACCTCGAGCACCCCCCGCCAGTCCTGCTCTGTGCCCTTGGCGAAGCTCGTCGGCCGGGTGATACCCGCCACGTTCACCACCGCATCAAGCCGGTCCAGGTTCTCGAATAGATCGCGCACAGCCGCACCATCGGTCACCGACACCCCCGAGGCCCGGGCCGCGCCGCCGGCCGCAATGATGCGGCCTGCGGTAGTTTCGGCGGGGGCCGGGAGTTGCTCGGTGCCATCGAGGGACACCAGCGGGTCCATCGTGACCACGAAGGCGCCCTTCCGACCCAGTTCGGTGGCGATGGCCGCGCCGATGCCACCACCCCCGCCGGTCACCACCACCACCGGCTGCCCGGCGGCGGGTGCACCCGATCCGGTCATCGTGCCACCGGCCCAACCTCAAGCTCTAGGCCTTCACAGTCGCCCCGTTGGAGCCACTGCTCCAGCAACTCGCGATACCCGAAATAGTCGCCGTAGCCGCGGCCGTAGTTGCCGTTGCGCGGGTTCAGCGACTGGGGGTTGCCTTCCTGATTGATGCGCGACGGCGTGCAGGCCGACATCACCGCGCTCCCATCCACGAAGGAGTCCACGATCTTCTGACTCCACGCCTCCTCGGCCTCGGCGCGCACATCGAAAATCCTGACGCCGGATTGTTCGAGGATGCCCACCGCTCCGCCGATGAACTGCGCCCCCAACACCGCAAGTTGGGTGTAACTCACCGTCACCACCGCCTGCTGACCGGGCGCGGGCATCATGAACAAGTTGGGGAATCCACGGCTCATCATCCCAAAGAGGCTGGTCGCACCGGGGCCCCACTTTTCTGCCAGGCTCACGCCCCCCCGACCAATGATGTCGTGGCCGGCCCGCCGAAACAGCGGGGTGAGTTCGGCTTCGAAGCCCGTGCCGTAGATGAGCAAGTCCACGTCGTAGGTCTCGCCGTTCACCACCGGGCCTCCTTCGCTGATCCGGTCAATACCGGCCGGACAGTCCACCAGGGTCACATTGGCCCGGTTGAACGCCTCCAGGTACTCGTCGTGAAAACACGGACGCTTGCACAGGTAGCGGTAGTACGGCTTGAGCGTCTCGGCGGTCACAGGATCGGTGACCACCTCGGCCACGCGCCGCCGGTGTTCTTCCATGATCCCGTAGTCCACTTCCTCGCCGTTGCGGAGGTACTCCTCGAGGGTCATGCCCTTCCAACGGGGCGGGTGATGCACGGCGGCGTAGTGGCGTGTCCATCCGTCATTGGTGAGATCAGCCTCCACGGGCTGACCCAGCATCACGGCCTGGAAGTTATCCATCCGGGCCTGCTGCCAGCCCGGCGACCGCGCCTCCGCAAACTCCGTCGCGGTAGGTCTATTGCCCCGTACCCCCACCGCGGAGGGCGTGCGCTGAAACACGTAGACCGCTTGGGCGGCTTCGGCGAGGGGCGCTAAGCACTGGATCCCGCTGGCCCCGGTGCCGATGAGCCCCACGACCTTGTCGCCGAGGTCATCCAGCGGCTCCCCCGGGCCACCTCCGGTGCGGGCGTAATCCCAGCGCGCCGTATGAAACGACTGTCCCTCGAACTGCTCCATGCCGGCAATGGCGGGCAGTTTCAGGAGGTTGAGAATCCCCACCGCCAGCACGTAGTAGCGGGTGGTGAAGGCGTCGCCGCGATCGGTGCTGATACGCCACCGGGCGGCGCGGTCGTCCCACTCCGCACGGGTTACCCCGGTGTGAAAGAGCGCGTTCGCCTCGAGGTCGAATCGGTCGGCGATGGCCTGCAGGTGGAGCCGAATCTCCTCCCCCGACGCGTACCGACTCGTCGGGACGTACCCCAACTCTTCGAGCATCGGCAGGTAGATGTACGACTCGACGTCGCACATCACGCCCGGGTAACGATTCCAGTACCAGGTGCCGCCGAGGCCGCCGGCCTGATCCACGATGCGGATCTGCTCGATACCGGCCTGGCGGAGTTGGACGCCGGCGAGGATCCCGGCCATCCCGCCGCCCACGATCACCACCTCAACGTCGTCGCGCCGCGGGTCTCGCGCGGCAACGGGGGTGAAGGGATCTAGCCGGAACGCGCCGAAATGGGCATCATCGGAGAGGTCCTGGATGTCGGCCCTTCCCGAGACGAGGCGCTTGTCTCGCTCGGCCCGATAGCGAGCCCGCACCACCTCCGGGTCGTAGCCCTCGGCTTCCCCCCTACCTGACATGAGTGTCAGATTAGCCATCCTCCACTACCGTGCGGTCGTGGACCTGGGCCTGCGTGACCGCGCCGCGATCGTGACCGGCGCCAGCCGAGGCATCGGCCGGCAGGTGGCACGGGCCCTCGCGGCGGAGGGCGCTCGGGTACTCCTGTGCGCCCGAGATGCCGACGCGCTCGCCGCGGTGGTGGCGGAGCTCGACGGCGCCGGGGCCGCCTGGCCCGTCGATGTGACCAACCCCCACGCCGCCGAGGAGATCGTGACGGAATGTCAACGCCGCTTCGGCCGAGTGGACATCGTGGTGAACAACGCCGGAGGCGCCACCGCCAAGCCGCTCGCCAACCTCACCGCGCAGGACTGGCAGGAGGGCCTGGAGTTGAACTTCCTCGCCGCTGCCCGGCTGTCGGTGGCGGCGGTACCGGTGATGCAGGCCGCCGGGTGGGGCCGACTCGTCCACGTGGCCTCCATCAGCGGTCGCGAACCCGACCCGCTGTTTGCGCCCTACGCCGCCGCCAAAGCCGCCCTGTTGAACCTGTCCACCTCTCTCTCCCGCGCCTTCGCCGCCGAGGGGGTGCTGAGCAGTTGTGTCATCCCCGGGGTGACCATCACCGAATTGGTGGAAGCCAACGCCGCCGCCACCGCCGCCCGCACCAACCGATCCGCCTCCGAGATCATGGAACGCATGCTGGCCAAGCACGACATCGCCACGGGTCGCTTCGGCACACCCGAGGAGATCGCGAGCGCCGTCGTGTTCTTGGCCTCGGACCAGGCCCGCTGGATCACCGGCGCCACCCTCGAAGTGGACGGCGGCACCCTCCACTCGATCTAGCCCGGTGAGGGTTACCGCGCCCGCCGCGCTTCAGACCAAACCCGCCAGGTCGGCCCGGATGATCTTTCCCATGGCGTTGCGCGGGAGGGCCTCGACCACCACGAAGCGCTCGGGAATCTTGTAGCGGGCCAGGTTGGCGAGGCAGTGCTCACGGGCGGCGGCTTGGCCGAACACCGCCCCGACGGCAGGCTCCACGAGGGCCAGCACGCGTTCCCCCAATCGCTCGTCGGGGACGCCGATCACCGCACAGGCACCCACCTCGGGGAGTTCGTGCAGCACGCGCTCCACCTCGGCGGGGTACACGTTGGCTCCGCCACGAATGATCACCAGGCTCTGGCGGTCGCGGACATGCAGGTAGCCGCGGTGGTCGAGGAACCCGAGGTCGCCGGTATGCAACTCCCCCCCGGCCAGCGCGGCGGCGGTGGCCTCGGGGTGGTCCCAGTAGCCCAGCATGAGGCGATACCGGTCATCGGCGGGGGCCACACAGATCTCGCCGGTCTCACCGGGGGGCACCGTGGCCCCGTCGGGGGCTGCGATACGCACGCGCACATGCGGCAGCGGGCAGCCCGATGCGCCCGACCGATGCGGCCCGTCGGGTGCGTCGATGCTCACCACGGTGGGGGCCTCCGTGAGGCCGTAGGTGGCCAGCACCGGCCGGGAAAACTTCGCCTCGAACGCCTGCCGGATGGCTTCGGGGCAGTCGGCCCCGCCCGTCCACACCTCGCGCAAAGTCGCGAGGTCGCTGGGGGCCACCGAGGATTCGGTGGCCAGGCTGTGCAGTAGCGCCGGCGGCCCATTCCAGGTGGTGACCCGCTCAGTGCGGATCCAATCGGCCACGCCCTCCGCATCGATGCGGTCCATCACGATCGAACAGCCACCGGCCTGCGAGACGAGCAAGGTGGTGAGCACGGCCATGTTGAGGACGGTGAACGGGAAGCAGTCGCCCTTGCGCAATTCGGGGCCGTACCCCCGGGTTTCCACCAGCACCGCGCCCGGCACCAGCAGGTTGTGCTGGCTGTGCACCGCTCCTTTGGGATGACCAGTGGTGCCGCTGGTGTAGGCGATGCCGGCGGGGGCAAAAGGATCCGGCGACCGGTCCACCGGCCTCGGATCGCCCGCCGCGCAGGCCTCTCGCCACCCCGACAGGCCGAGTACCGGCACCCCCATCGCCGGGAGTTCGTCGTCGCACAGCAGCCACGATGCCCCCGAGTCGGTGAGGAGAAACCGCTTCTCGGGCGGGGCCAGGGCCCGGTTCACCCCCACCCACACCGCCCCGAGGCGCATGGCGCCGTGGAAGGCGATCACCACATCAGCCTCGTTGGGCAGCGACGCCGCCACGCGGTCGCCGGGGCCGATCCCCATCTCGGCGAGCGCGTGGGCCGCCCGGTTGGCCTCCCGATCCAACTCGGCATAGGACAGGCGTCGAGTGCGGGTGACGAGCGCCTCACGATCCGGATCGGCGGCCAGTGCTGCATCGAGAACACGGGCCACCGAAGCCGGAACGGACCTCATGGAAACGAACGGTAGTCCTCGGACTAACGTTCGTGTCACCTTTGTGGACGAGGAGTGCGCATGGACTTCGATCTTGGCGAGCAGGCGGCCGCCCTGCGGACCAGACTGCGCGCCCTGATCGCTGAGGCCATCCCCGAGGACTATCTCGGGGCCTTCACGAACGACCCCGCCGATCTCGAGGTGGCCCAACAGTTCTGCCAACGGCTCGCCCGGGAAGGCCTCCTCACCATTGCCTGGCCTACCCACTACGGCGGCGGAGGAGGGTCGATGTGGGACCAGACGGTGGTGCGAGAGGAGATGTGGGCCCACCACGAACCGCGTGGCGCGCAGTACATGGGCCTCAACTGGGTGGGCCCGGCCATCATGGCCTACGGCACCGAAGCCCAAAAGCAGCAGCACCTCTCCGCCATCGCGGCCGGGACGGTGATCTGGTGCCAGGGGTTCAGCGAACCCGACGCCGGGTCAGACCTGGCCTCGCTCACCACCCGGGCCAGTGTCGACGGCGACGGCTACCGCATCAGCGGACAAAAAATCTGGACGTCCTACGCCGGGATGGCGCAATGGTGCGTACTGGCGGCGCGGGTGGGGTCTGGGGAGCGTCACGAGGGCATCACGATGTTCCTTCTCCCGATGGATGCACCGGGCATCACCGTGCGGCCGATTCGTTCGATGCTGGGTTATCACCATCTCAATGAGGTGTTCTTCGACAACGTGGCGGTCGGACCCGACGCGGTGCTGGGGGGCGTGGGCGAGGGCTGGGCCGTGATCCGCCGGGCCCTCGCCCACGAACGCGTGGGCATCGCCCGTTACGCCCGTTGCGAACGACTCCTCTCGGCCCTCGGCGCGGCTCTCGCCCCCCATTGGGACGACCTGCCAGCGTCGCTGCAGGGACAGTGGGCCAAGGCCCTGGTGCAGGTACGGGTGGCTCGACTACTCGCCTACCGCACGGTGCATGCCCAGGCCACCGGCGAGGTTCCCGACGTCCTGGCGTCCTCCGCCCGCATTGCCGTTACCCAATGCGACCAGGCGGTGGCCGAAGTGCTCTGCCAGGCCGTGGAGGAACGAGCCCTGGAAGCAGGACCGACCGCCCCGTTGCACGGCGCCATCGAGGACCACTGGCGCTACGCCCAGGCCGCCACCGTGGCGTCGGGCACCATCGAAGTGCAGCGCATGATCGTGGCCAAGGCCCTGCTGGGACCGCGGGCATGAACCCGGTCCTGCCTACCGAAGCGATCGAGTTCGCCGCCACCGCGGCCAAATCCTTCGCCGCCCTCGGCGGGGTGGATGCCGCCCGCCGAGCCGAGGAAGAACCGGCCCGTCGTGAAGGCGAGGTGACGGCCGCCCTCGCCGCCATCGGAGCCGAGGACCTCGACCCGCGCGCCAACCCCGACTCCCTGGCGGCCGCGGCGGCCCTGTGCGAAACCGCCGGCACAGTGGCCCTGCCGTTCCCGCTGGTGGGCACCCTGCTGCGCGATCGTCAACAGCGCCCCTTCGCCGTGGTGCCCGAGGGCATCTGGCGGGTCGACCACGGCGACTTATTCCCGCAGTGGCGGGTGGCTTCGCTCACCGGCGGCGACACCATCGCCGCCGCTAACGCCGCCCCCCTCGGCAGTCGCCTCGGGCCGTTTGTCACCGACCTCCACGCGCTCGACCGCCCGACCGGCGACCCCCGCCACCTCGACGCCACCCCTCACCCCGATCTCGCCATCCACCTCACGCTCACCGCCTGGCACATCCTGGGCACCACCGGCCGGGCGCTGGAGTTGGCGGTGGAACACGTGCAGGGCCGGGTGCAGTTTGGCAAACCCATTGCGGCGTTCCAATCAGTGCAGTTCCAACTGGCGGACTGTTCCGTGGCGGTGGCGGGGCTGCGGGAGTTGGCCTGCTTCACGCTGTGGCGCTTGACCGCCGCCCCCGACGACGCGCTGACCGACGCCCTTGCCCTGCGCCTGCACGCCATCGACGTAGCCCGCACGGTGCTCCGCACCACGCAACAACTCCACGGCGCCGCCGGAGTGTGCGACGAGTACGACATTTGTGTGCTGATCCGCCTCGTACAACCCGCCCTGCGCTTACCCTGGGGCGCCGAGCGCACCACGGCGGCCCTCGCCGAGGCCATCGCCCGCCACGGCTTCGAGGGCCTCTTTCCCCAGGGTACGGCGCCGCGGTGACCACCTTCGAGGGACCCCCGCTCGCCGAGTTCCCCGGGATCGGTGCCCTCACCCTCGGGGGGTTCCTAGAGGAGGTCACCCTCCGCTTCGCCCCCCACGAGGCCCTCGTGTTCGACGATCCGATGCGCAACGGCGCCACCCTCCGGTGGACCTACGCCGAGTTGGGTCGTCAGGCCCACCGCGTGGCCCAGGGCCTGCGGGCCGCCGGGGTGAAACGGGGCGACGCGGTGGGCATCTTGATGGGCAACCGCCCCGAGGCGGTGGCGGGGATCTTCGGGGCCGCCCTCGCCGGGGCGATCGCGGCGCCGTTGTCTACCTTCGCTCCCCGAAGTGAGTTGGCTCTCATGCTTCGCCGGGCGCAGGTACGGGTGGTGCTCACCCAGGACCGCCTACTGCAGCGGCGCTTCGGTGACGACCTCGACGCGCTCCGGGCCCAACTCCCCGACCTCACCACGGTGGCGGTGGTGGGCACCCCGTCCTGGGATGGCTTTCTGACCGCCCCGCCCGATCCGGCGGCGGCGGCCGAGGCGGTGACCCCCGACGATCCTGCCGTGGTGATCTTCAGTTCCGGGACCACCAGCGTCCCCAAGGGGATGCTGCACGCCCACCGGGCCCCCACCCTGCAGTTCTGGGTGCAGGCGCAAATCTTTGGTCGTCACCCGGCCACGCGGATGTGGACAGCCCTCCCGCTGTTTTGGACCGCCGGTTTCAACACCGCCATGGGCTCCACCCTCGCCGCCGGCGGGTGCTGGGTGATGCAAGAGACCTTCGAACCCGGCGCCGCGCTGGCCCTGATGGAACGAGAGCGGGTGACCGAGCCCTACTCGCTCCCCCACCAGACCGCCGCCTTGGCGGAGCATCCGGCGTGGGCCACCACCGACCTGTCGTCGCTCACCTGCGTATTCGGCAAGAGCGCCTTCGCCCACCATCCCCGCGTCACCGGCGACCCCACCTGGATGATGCCGGTGGGCTACGGACTGTCCGAGACCTGCGCGTTCTTCGTGAGCCACTGGTGCACCACGCCGCGCCCCCTAACCAAGCAGAGCATGGGTCGGCTTCTCCCCGGGAACCGCCTGCGCATCGTGGACCCTGATTCCGCTCGGGTGCTCGGCGTGGACGAAGAAGGCGAGTTCGCGGTCGCCGGTCCCACCCTTTTGCTGCGCTATCTCGGCGAAGCCGACGGGGCCAGCCTGGACGCCGACGGGTTCTTCCACACCGGCGACGCCGGTCACGTGGACGCCGAGGGGTACGTGCACTTCTCCGGTCGGCGCACCGAGATGATCAAAACGGGCGGGGCCAACGTGTCTCCCGCCGAGATCGAGGTGCAGCTACGGGCGATGCCGGCGGTGAAATTGAGCCGCATCGTGGGGATACCGGACCCCCGTTTGGACCAAGTGGTGGTGGCCTGCATCACCCTGAAGGACGGCGCCCAGGCCAGCGCCGAGGACATCCGGGCCTTTCTCAAAGACCGGGTGGCGGCCTACAAACTGCCCCGGCACGTCCTGTTCTTCGCCGATGGCGAGATCCCCATGACCGCCAGTGCCACCAAGGTGCGCGACGACGCCCTTCTCGCCCTCGTGCAGCACCGCCTCGTTATCGATCCTATCCCCACCACCCCCGGAGCCCCATGAGCCGCGCTGAAGATTCCCCCACCCTGGATGTGTCCGACCTCGACCAGTACATGGGCGTACCCATGGAACCCGGCGAGCTCAAAGAACCCGTGGCCACCAACGACATCCGTCGCTGGGTGCAGGCCATGCACTATCCGAACCCGCTGCACTACGACGAGCGCTGGGCGGCGGCCAGCCGCTTCAATTCCATCGTGGCGCCCCAGTCCTTCACCGTGGCCTGCGACACCAGTCACGGCTGCTCTCCGGCCCAGGTGGGTTTGATCCCGAATTCGCATCTGATCTTCGGCGGCGACGACTGGTGGTTCTTCGGGCCCCGGGTGCGCCCCGGCGACCGGATGGTGTGCCATCGGATGCCCTACGACTACCGGGTCACCGACACGAGTTTCGCCGGACCAACCTGTTTCCAGCGCGGCGACACGCTCTACATCAACCAACGCGGCGAACGGGTGGCCCAGCAACGATCCACCGCCATCCGCTACCAGGTGCGCGAGGCCAAGGAGAAGAAGTTGTTCTCCGAGCCCACCGAGCCGGAATGGACCGATGACGCTCTCGCCGACCTGGAGCAACAGAAACTTCCCTTCATCGACCAGATCCAACAACTGCAGCACCAACCGCGCCCCTTCGAAAGCGTGCAGATTGGCGATGCCCTCGCCAGCAACGTCATCGGGCCACACAGCCTCGCCACTTTCACCACCGAGTGGCGGGCGTTCCCCATGACCACCTGGGGCGCTACCGCCAAAGGCCCCACCACGGTGCGGGCGGAGGCGCTCGGCTACACGAAGGAGATGGCCGGCTTCGAGGGTGATCGCCGCATGGAGCGGGTGAACCCCGAACTCACCGATGGCGCCTACTACGGCCCGTCGCGCGGCCACCTGCAGCCCCGCTGGGCCCAGCACGTGGGGATGCCCAGGGGCTACGGCTACGGCGCCTCGATGGGGGCGTGGATCATCGACTACGTGGCGGCCTGGGCCGGTGAGTGGGGCGCGGTGACGCACTCCTCGGCGCAGTACCGCCACCCGGCCTTCACCGGGGATGCCACCTTCTTCGCCGGCGAGGTGGTGGACAAGCGCGTGGAGCGCCGGCGACGCCACCTCGCGGTGGTGAAGGTCGAACTCAGGAACCAGGACCACACGGTGATGGCCAAGGCCACCGTCGACGTCGAACTCCCCTCCGAGGCCACGCCGTGAGTTCGCGCGTGATTCTCTCCACTGCCCCGCTGCGGGGCCCGGGGCTCGACACCTTGCGGGGCCTCGGTGAGGTGATCCTCGACCCGTGGATCGAGCAGCGTCCGTTGCGCATCTACAACGCCGAACAGTTCGCCGAGCGCGCCGCGGCGGTGGGAGCGAGCGTGGTGATCTGCGAGGCCGACCAGTGCCAGGGCCCGGTGCTCGACCTACCCCTCGAAGCCATCGGGGTTACCCGCGGTGATCCCACCAACGTGGATGTGGCCGGGGCTACCGCGAAACACATCCCGGTGCTGCGGGCTCCGGGCCGCAACGCCGACGCCGTGGCGGAACTCACCGTGGGGCTATTGCTGGCGGTCACCCGAGGCCTGGTGGCCGCCGACCACGACGTGCGGACCGGCGAGGTGTACCGCGATGGGACCATCCCCTACCAACGGTTCCGGGCCTGGCAGTTAGCGGGCCGGACCGCCGGGCTGGTGGGCCTGGGCGCGGTAGGACGAGCCACCCGTTGGCGCCTGGAAGGCCTCGGCATGGTGGTCATCACCGCCGATCCGTTTGCGACCGATGCGTCCCACACCCTCGAGGACCTTCTGGCCGAAGCCGACGTCGTATCCATGCACGCGGCCGTCACTCCCGACACGGTGGGGCTCATCTCCGCCGAGCAGATCGCCCGTATGCGACCAGGGGCGGTGTACGTAAACTCGGCCCGCGCTGGCCTCCATGATCTTGATGCCCTCACCGCCGCTCTACTCTCCGGCCATCTCGCCGCCGCCGCCCTCGACCATTTCGATGGCGAACACCTCGCCGCCACCCATCCGTTGATGACGATGGACAACGTGCTGCTCACGCCCCACATCGGCGGGGCCACCTACAACACCGAGACGAACCACACGACCATGATCGCCGATGGCCTGGTGGCCGTGTTGCGCGGCGAAGCCCCGTCTAACCTCGTGAACCCGGAGGTCCTCCACCGTGGCTGACACCACCGCCTCACCCACCACCACCCGCGCCGCCGTGCTGGCGGCGGCCAAGAAAATGCTGGCCGAGGGATTGGTAGAGGGCACCTCTGGCAACATCTCCGGGCGGCTACCCGACGGTTTGGTCTGCCTTACCCCCTCGTCGGTCTCCTACGAAGCGATGCGGCTCGAGGACCTCGTGGTGGTCGGCCTCGACGGCACGGTGGTGGAGGGCACCCGGGCCCCCACGACCGAGAAGGACCTGCACCTTGCCGCCCTGCGGCGCTACCCGGAACTCGGGTCGGTCATCCACACGCACGCGGTCTACGCCACCATGTTCGCCCTGGCCCACGAACCCATCCCGGCGGTCATCGAAGAAGTGGTGGTCTACCTGGGCGGCGACGTTCCCTGCTGCGCCTACCGCGGGACCGGCAGTGTGGCCCTCGGCGATGAGGTGGCCGACCACCTTGCGGAGCGTGGCGCCACCCTCCTCGCGAACCACGGCCTCGTCACCTGTGCCGCCTCCCCCGAGAAAGCCCTCCACAACGCGGCGCTGGTGGAACGCACCGCCAAGATCATCTGGGGGGCGCGGGCCATGGGCGCCACCATCCACCCGCTACCCGACTCGGTGAACCGCGACATGGCCGGGGTGTACACCTACCTCCGGGGGAACCCGTGACGCGCCCAGACCAGTCGGGAACGCCGAGAGGATGACGCCCGTCTTCAACGAAGAAGACCGAGCGGCTATTGCGACGGCGATGGATGCGCAGGTGCCCGGGGCCGCCGCTCTCGGGTCGGTGGAGTATGTGGAACAACTCCTTACCGCCTTGGATCACGATCCCCCGCGCCTGTGGGCCGCCCCGGGCGATTGGGCCGGGGAGGGCCCGGCGTGGCTGGAACTGGGGCCGTGGGAGCGCCAGGCCTGGACGCAGCGCCTCAGCGAAGTGCGAGCCGTGTATCAACGCGTGAGTGACGGTGAGGCCACCCCCGCCGATGAGCGCGTGGTGCACGCCCATGCGTGTGAAGCCACCTACGGCGACCCCGCCTACGGTGGCAACCGCCACGGCGGCGGCTGGCAGCGGATCGCCTTTCCCGAACCGCTCTTCCCCCCCACCCGAGCACCCCAATGACCGACTGCGATGTGGTGATCGTGGGTTCCGGACCCGGCGGGGCCACCACCGCCGAGGTGCTCACCCAGGCCGGGTGGTCGGTGGTGATCCTGGAAAAAGGCCGCAACCACCTCCTCGATCTCACCCCTCCCTTCGCCTCCCGGCGCCACTTCGCCAACGACGAAGTGGCCGCCACCCGACGTCACCTCCTTGGACCCGACCCCTACCTCGAGCCCCGCACCTACCGCCGCGACGAAACCGACGGCGATCGGATGCTCGTGGGGGAGGTGAACAACCTGCCCTCCACGGTGGGCGGCGGCGGCGTGCACGCCGACGCCAAACTGCCGCGCTTCCGTGAGGAGGACTTCCACCTGCGCAGCACCCGCGGCCCCATGCCGGGAGCGGCGGTGGAGGACTGGCCGGTGCAATACGACGACCTCGAAGCGCACTACGCCGCCGTGGAGATCAGCTTCGGGGTGGCCGGCGAGGCCGGGACGAATCCTTTTGCCGCCCCCCGCCGCAACGATTTTCCGATGCCGCCGGGGCCCGACATGCCCATGGCGGTGGTATCAGCCGCCGCCGCCCGCCGGGCCGGGTTTCATCCCTACCGTGCCCCGAGCGGGGTCAACAGCGTGCCCTACGACGGTCGCCCAGCATGCATGGACTGCGGGTTCTGTGGGGGCTACGGCTGTCCCATCGAGGCCAAGGGCGATCCCGTAGCCGCCCTCCGGCGGGCCCTGATCACCGGGCGTTGTGAACTCCGCCCGGAGGCCTTCGTGACCGATGTGCTCCGGCGGGCCGACGGGCGGCGGGCCACCGGCGTTCGCTACCTCGATCTCACCGGCTACCCCACCCCACCGGTGCGGGAGGTCCATGCCCGCGAGGCGGTGGTGTTGGCCTGCGGGGCCTTCGAGACGCCGCGTCTCCTCCTGCGCACCGGGTTGGGCGGCGACCTCGTGGGACGCTTCCTCACCAACCACTTCCAGACGTTCACGGTGGGCATCTTCCCCGAGCCCACCGGCGGCGAGCGCGGCCGCAGCGTCACCCACCTCCACGATGATCTCATGATCGATACGCCCGCCCTGCGCGCGGCGGCGCAGAGCGCAGGCCTGCCGTGGCTTCGCGGCGGTGTCGTGGAACACGGGTCGGGACCCGGTCCCATCGACGAAGCCTCCACCTATTCCGCCGGGGCGGCCCATCTCGAAGCGATGACCAACAGCGCCCTGCGGCGACGGATCTGGGCGTTCACCATGCAAGGCGAGGACCTGCCCCAGGCCCACAACCGCCTCGACCTGGACCCGTCGGTACGCGACGCCTGGGGCTTCCCCGCCGGACGCGTCACCTACGCGCCGCATGCCCATGAGCGAGCCGCCTCGGCCTACGCGGCGCCGTTGCACGAGGCGATCATGCGCGATGCCGGGGCCCAGGCGGCCTTCTCGGCCACCTCACCCCCGCAGGGCGACCTCACCCTCCATGCCACCTTGGGTCCGCTCGGCATTGCGCCGGCGAGTCGTCACGTGATGGGCACCGCCCGCATGGGCACCGACCCCGCCACCTCGGTGGTGTCGCCCGAACAACGCCTGTGGGAGGTGGACAACGTGCTCGTGTGCGACTCGTCGGTGTTCGTGACCTCCGCGGGCTACAACCCCACCTTGACCCTGGCCGCTCTCGCCCACCGCGCCGCCACCCTCCTCAGCGGAGGAAAGCCATGACCTCTAGTGTGAGACCCATGGGCCCGGTTCCGCTTCGCATGAACGCCGCCGTGCTGCAAGGACCGGGCCAACTGCAGGTAAGCGACGTGGCCGTGCCGCCCCTGGGTGCTCAGGACGTGCTCGTGAAGATCGACCTCTGCGGGGTGTGCGGCAGCGACCTCCACATGGTGCTCGACGGGTGGGGCCAGCGCGGCAGTTGGCAGGGCCATGAGTGGACGGGCACCGTCCTGGCGGTGGGCCCGCAGGTACAACGATGGCAGCCCGGTGATGCGGTGGTGGGTGGTCCTCCCATCCGGTGTGGCACCTGCGCCAGTTGCGTGGCCGGCCGACCCGCCCTGTGTGCCCAACGCGATACCCCCGGCATCGGCCCCGAGCAGGGGGCCTTCGCCACCTACAAGGTGAGCCCCGAAGGAGAGTTGCTGGCGCTACCGGTCGATCTCGATCCCCGCGCCGCCACCCTGGCCGAGCCGCTCGCGGTGGCCCTCCACGGCATTCACCAGTCCGGTATCGGGGTTGATCAACGGGCGTTGGTCCTCGGCGCAGGCCCCATCGGCGCGCTCACCATTGCCGCGCTGCGGGCCCGCGGCATCCACCACGTAGTGTGCGCCGAACCCACCGAGCGCCGCCAAGCCCTCGCCCGCGCCGTGGGCGCCAGTGAGGTGTGCCACCCTCGTGATCTCGTGGTGCCCACCATCGCCGAACCGGGCCTCATCGTGCCCGGGGCCGTGGATGTCGTGCTCGAATGCTCCGGGAAAGCCGCCGCCATGGAAGCCGGCCTGGCCCAACTCGTGCGCGGCGGCACCCTCGTGCTGGTGGGGGCGGGGATCGAATCGCCCCGCTTCGATCCCAACCGCATCCTGCTCAACGAACTGATCATCACCGGGGCGTTCACCTACAGCGACAACGGCTTCACTGAGGCCCTGAGCCTGCTGGCTTCCGGGGCCCTGCCCGTTGACGAACTGCTCGAACCCGACCTCGTACCTCTCGACGGACTCCTCGACGCCATGCGAGGCCTGGCCGAGGGACGCCTCGCCGGAAAGGTCCTCGTGCGCCCATGAGCGGCCCCCTGTTTGCCAAACCGCCCCGCTTGAACCACGTGGCCCTGTCGGTAGCCCCCGAAGCCCTCGACGATGCCGGGCGCGCCGACCTGGTGGCGTTTTACGGAGACGTCTTCGGATTCGAGGAGTATCCGCAACTCACCGAGGACCGGGCCCGCCTCGTGCTGCGCGCCCATACCCACGAGCAGTTCGTGTTCCTCATCGCCACCCCCAACCCCATGGTGGCCCCCCGCCTCGACCACTTCGGCCTGTCGGTGTCGTCGAAGGCCGAGTTCGACGAGGTCTACGCCCGAGCCGCCGCCTGGCGTGATGCCCATCCTGGCGAGGTGGACCTCATCGAACCGACCGTGGAGGAATACGTGGGCGCCCTTGCCCTCCACTCCTTTTACCTGGGGTACCGATTGCCCCTCATGGTGGAAACCCAGTTCTTCGACTACCTCTTCTAACGCCCTGGACCCGGGTGCCTCAGGCCCTCTCCACCGCCGCCGCACTCAGCCCCCGAAAGCGCCGATAGCGCCCCTCCGCCGCCTCTACCCAGGGGGGGTTTGGTTCCACGATGCGGGCGGTGGTGGCCCAGCGCGACGCATCGGTCATCGACGATTCCAGTCCGGCCACGCACCGGGCCACGAAGGCGCTGCCCAGCGCCGCCCCCTCGGGCACGGCGGCCACCGCCACGGGCAGGTTGGTGCAATCCGCCAGCGCCTGCATCCACGGCTCCACCTGGGTACCGCCGCCGGTGGCCACGATGCGTTGGGGCACCAGGCCTGCCTCGGCAGCCAGATCGAGGTGGTGACGCACCACGAAGCCGGCCGCTTCGTACGCCCCCCGCAGGAGATGCTCCGGGCCGTGCTGGAGACCCACGTCATGCACCGAGACGCGCAGGTCGCGGCGGTGCAGGGGGGTGCGTTCTCCGCGCACATAAGGAAGCCAGACCGGAACCTCGGCCGGGGCCACCTCACCTACCCGAGCCGCCGCCGAGGGTCCGAGCCACCGCCGGACCCGATCGAGGAACAGGCCACCGGCGTTGCTCGGACCGCCGATGAGGGATAGGCCCGCCGCGGTGTGCGGAATCGTCCAGAGGCCCGGAACCGTCCGCTCCTGCTCCAGCACCCCCCAGGTGATCATGGTGGTGCCGCAGAGCACGAGCACGTCACCAGGATGATCGGCACCCGCCACCAACTGTTCGGCAAGGGCGTCAATGGCTCCTCCCCCCACGAGCGCTCCCGCCGCCGTCCCGCCTTCACCAATCCGGCCCACCGGAGCCACCCCGGCGACGATCCCGGGCAACGTGGCCGGGTCGGCTCCGGCGGCGGCCGCCATGGCGGAGTCCCACCCCACGAAGTCAAACAAGGGGTGGGCGGTCATCGCCGTGGTGGTGTCGATGGCCCCCCGGCCGGTGAGGGCATGGTTGGCCACCGCCTGGGCCGGCCAGAATCCGGCGGCGTGGGGGTTGGTGGCGGCGTGCCAGGCCAGAAAGGCCAGGAACTCGCCGCTGTCGCCCGGGTTGGCTGAATCCACGGTGGCGCGTTCACCTCGATGATCCCCGTAGAGCAGACCCGGGCCGGCGGCGGAACCATCGGCGTGTACCGCCCCCAGCGAGGGGACCATGGCCGACACGTTCACCGCCGCCACGTCTCGTCCGGTCGCCACCGCCGCGAGGGCGCCCAGCACGTTGGTGCGCCATGCCTGGTCGATGTCGTGCTCGAAGGCACCCGGGGTGGGGGTGCGGATCTCGTGGGGCACCCGGGCTCGGGCCAGGATCACCCCGTCGCCGGTCACCGCCACCGCCTTCACCGACGTCGTGCCGATGTCGAGACCCACGGTGATGTCGCTCACGCCTTCTCCCCCTATGGCCGAACCCCCCGCGCTGCGCGAGCGGACTGCGGCCGGGAGCGTACGCCGTCTTCGAACACGCGTCTCATCTCTCTTGCTACGGTCATACCGCCGCCGCCCGGTGGGGCTCACCGATCGGGGGACGACGACGAAAGCACTGGTGTTCGGCACCCGTCCCCAGGCGTGGACCGCCCCCGCCACCTCAGCGCTCGAGCCCCAGAGTCCCGACACACTGACCCATGCAGGGTCCGACGCCAGCCAGGCTGGGCGGGCTCAGCTCTCGGGTTCTTCGCCTTCGGGGAAGTAGCCCCAGAGACCGGAGAACCGCGTGCCGCCCTTGCGCGTGTAGGCGACGCTGGCGGGCGAGTGCAGCGGATCGCCCGGGTACGGGCCGAGGTAGTAGTGCCCCACGGCCACGCCGGTGCCCACGCCGGCGAGACCGGGCGGGTCACAGTCGAGGTACGTGCGCCACCACTTCTCCGAGAAGAACAACGCGCAGTAGTCGAGGAAGACGTACTCATCGATGAACAGGTAGCCCTTGTCAACGATGTGGGGCCAGAGCTCCTTGACACAGGTATGGAGGCTCGCCTGGTAGTCGACGTCGAGGAAGCACAAGGCGATGGGCGTGTCATGGTGAGGGAGGATGTCCTCGAACCAGCCCTTGCGGAACGTGCACCGCTCGATCACCCCGAAGCGGCGAACATTGTCCTTGACGACATCCAGGTCGGCGCGAAGGAAGCCCTCGCTAGCCTCTGAGGCGTACTTGTCGTCTGCCTCCGCCTTGGGCAGGCCTTCGAACGAGTCGTAGACGATGAGCTCGCGGTTGACGATCTCGCACACGAGCGACAGGTTGGCGGTCGCGCCGCCGAGGTAGCACCCGCACTCGACCACCGCGCCTGAGACTTGAGGCGACAGCTCTAACAGCTTCGCTGCCATCGCGAGGTGCGCGCGGTACGAGGTGAGGGTGACGAGTCGTTGCGTGTTTCGGTAGATGCGCCAGCCCAACCGGAACCGCCGGCGCCAGTTCAACTCGTACGAGGGGTGGATCCGGCCGCCTCCGAGCAGGAAGAAAATGGCGAACGGCAGCGACAAGCGCTCATAGGCGGACCGCGCGAACCGAATGTGACGGGGTGCGGGCTCGACCTCAAACAGCTTCGACCCCTTCTTCATCCGCTTCGTCCCATGGTCGAACCCTACGCGCCCGTCCCCTGCCCATCGCGATCTGGGCCCCGACGAGCGCACGCCGTCTTCGAACACGCGTCTCATCTCTCTTGCTACGGTCATACCGCCGCCGCCCGGCGGGGCTCACCGATCGGGGGACGACGATGAAAGCGCTGGTGTTCGGCACCCGTCCCCAGGCGTGGACCGCCCCCGCCACCGACAACCCCCTGGTGCACAACCTCGCCGCCTCGCCGTGTGCGCTGCTCGACGTGCCCGACGCCGTGCCCCTGCGCCCGGATTGGTATGTCATCAGGCCAATCCTCACCGGCATCTGTGGCTCAGACTCCAAGCAGATCCTCCTCGACTTCGAAGGCGACCAAGACAGCGCCATGAGCGGCCTCTGTTCCTTCCCGCAGGTGCTCGGCCATGAAGTGGTGGCGGAGGTGGTGACCGCCGGCCCGCAGGCGAAAGGGTTCGAACTGGGCCAACGGGTGGTGCTCAACCCGTGGCTCTCGTGTGGCCCGCGGGGAATTTCGCCACCTTGCCCGGCGTGCGTGATGGGCGACTACAGCCTCTGTTGGAGTTTCACCGCCGGCGAGATCAGTACGGGGATCCACACCGGAACCTCCCGCGATGCCACCGGTGGCTACGCCGAGTTGATGCCGGCGCACTCATCGATGCTCTTCGCGGTGCCCGACGCGGTGGACGACGCCCACACCATCTTGGCCGACCCGTTCGCAGTGTCGCTCCATTCGATCACCCGGCATCCTCCGCCCCCCGGCGGCCGGGTGCTCGTGTGGGGGGCCGGGGCGTTGGGCTCGGCCGCCGTCGCCATACTGAGGGCCCTCTACCCCGAGGTGGAGGTGGCGGTAGTGGCCCGCTTCGATGCCCAGGCCGACCTGGCGCAGCAACTCGGCGCCACCGTCGTGTTCCGACTCGGTTCCCAACTCGAACTGGTGGAGCAGTTGGCGCAGTGGTCCGGTGGTGTCTTGGCGCCCACCCTGGACGGGCTCGGTGGCCTCCCCATGTGTCACCCCGGGGGCATCGATGTGGTGTACGACACCATCGCCAAACCCGAGACCCTCGAAGTGGCCGTTCGGGTGCTCAAGGCGCGCGGTACGTTGGTGAAAAGTGGTGTGCACGCCCCCGGACGATGGGAGTGGAGCCCGCTCTACTTCAAGGAGATCTCCCTGGTTGGGTCCAATGCGTTCGGGATCGAGGAAGTGGAGGGAGTGCGCCAACACGGCCTTGAGCACTACCTCGACCTCGTGGTCGACGGGCGGGTAGACCTCACCGGATTAGTTACCCACACCTTCGGCCTGTCGGAGTGGCAGGAGGCCTTCTTCACCATCGCCGACCAAGAACACACCGGCGCTATCAAGGTGGCCATCGACCCCTCATGCTGATCCCATGACCACCCTCCTGCACCCCCTCACCGCCGACGAGATCGGCGTGGCCGTGGCCGCTGTGCGAGCCACCGGCCGGCTAGGCGAGGCGGCCCATTTCTCCACCATCACCCTCGACGACACCCGGGGCCTCACCCAGCGACAGGCCCGTCTGATCATCGTGCCGGGCCCGGAGACGGTGCTCATTGAAGCCACCGTGGCCCTTGCCACCGCGGCGGTGGTGGCCTGGATCGAACACCCTGGGGCGGTGCCGGCACTCGGGTTCGAGGAGGCCTTCAATGCCATTCTGGCCCTCCACGACCACGCAGGATTCCGCGCCGCCCTTGCGGCGCGGGGCATCACCGACCTCACCGGCTTGCAGGTGGACCCGTGGCCCACCGGGAACTTCGGCCTAGCGGCCGAGGAAGGTCGGCGGGTCGCCCGCTGCATCTGTTACTACCGAGACCAGCCTGATGACAACGGGTATGCCCGTCCCATCGAGGGTCTGTTGATCCATGTCGACATGGCCCGGGGCGAGGTCCTCGAAGTAGTGGACCTTGGGATCAGCCCGCTGCCCGAGGCTCCGGGGCGTTACCGCGCCGAGGACCACGCGCCGGCCCGCGCCGATCTCCGCCCGCTTTCGATCACCCAGCCCGACGGTGTGAGTTTCACCCTGGAGGGCAACGAGTTGCGGTGGCAGCGGTGGTCGCTGCTCGTGAGCCTCGACCCACTCGAAGGCATTGTGCTGCACGAGGTGACCTACGACGGCCGGTCCATCCTGCGGCGGGCCTCGGTGAACGAAATGGTGGTGCCCTACGGCGACCCCACCCCCGGCCACAACTGGAAAAACGCCTTCGATGTGGGTGAGTGGGGGCTGGGCCGGATGGCCAACAGCCTCACGCTGGGTTGCGACTGTCTCGGGGAGATTCGCTATCTCGATGCCGTCTTGGCCGACCAACGCGGACACGCCACCACCTTGCCCAACGCCATCTGTATCCATGAGGAGGATGTAGGAATCCTGTGGAAGCACGTGGACCTGCTCACTGGTCATGTGGAGGTGCGGCGCAAGCGTCGACTGGTGGTTTCCTCCATCGCCACCGTGGGCAACTACGACTACGGCTTCTACTGGTACTTCCATCTCGATGGCTCACTGGAACTCGAAGTGAAGCTCACCGGGATCCTCTCCACCAAGGCTCTTCCCTCCGAGCGGTGTGAAGCCTTCGCGCCCCCGGTTGCCCCCGGCCTCGCCGCCCCGGTGCACCAGCACTTGTTCTGCGCCCGGCTCGATATGGCGATAGACGGCCCTCGCAACGAGGTCTACGAACTGAACGTGGATCCCCTCCCTCTCGACGCCGACAACCCGTTGCGCAACGGTTTTGCTCCCTCTGCGACCCGGCTGGATTCGGAACAGCAGGCCCAACGCGTGACCGACGCCAGCCGCAGTCGGTCCTGGCGGATCGTCAATCCGTCAGTCACCAACGCGTTAGGCACGCCGGTGGCCTTCAAGTTGCTCGCCGGGCCCTCCCCCACCCTGCTCGCCTCCGAAGGTTCCAGCATCGCCGCCCGGGCCGCCTTCGCCACCAAGAACCTCTGGGTCACCCCGTACACCCCCGACCAACGGCGGGCGGCGGGCGACTTCCCCAATCAGCATCCGGGAGGGGCGGGCCTGCCGGCGTGGACGGCGGCCGACCGCTCCCTCGTAGATACCGAAGTGGTGGTGTGGCACACCTTCGGGGTGACCCACATCCCGCGCCCGGAGGATTGGCCGGTGATGCCGGTGGAGACCTGCGGCTTCCAACTGATTCCCGCCGGGTTCTTCGATCGCAACCCGGCCCTCGACGTGCCCCCGCCGGACCACTGCCACTAACCCACGATCACGAGGGGGGTTCCTCACCGGCGGCGTGGTCGAAGATCTTGGCCACCAACCGCGCTTCGGCGTCTTCGGTCGGTCCCTGCCAGATCACCGTGCCGTGCTCGAGAAGCACCACGCGATCGCACAACGCCAAGGCATGGGAGATCTGTTGTTCCACGATCAGCAGGGCGGTGCCTTCGGATCGGAGCCGGGCGAGGTCGTTATAGATCTCGTCCACGATGATCGGTCCCAACCCGAGCGAGAGTTCATCGGCCACCAGTAGCCGGGGCGCTTCCACCAGGACCCGAGCCATGGACAGCATGCGCTGCTCCCCCCCGGAAAGATCGCCGGCGAGCATGCGGCGCCGACGTGCCAAGGATGGAAACTGGGTGAAGGCCTGATCCAAAGCCGGGGCAACGCCCCGGCGCCCCTTGGACTGTCGGAACGACAGGCGCAGGTTCTCCTCCACTGACAACGTGGCAAACACGGAGCGTCCTTCGGGCGCGTGGGCCACCCCGGCGCGAGCGAAGCGAAACGTTGCCGCCCCCGTCATCTCGGTGCCATTGACCCACACCGAACCCTCCGAGGGCGGAATCAAGCCGGTGGCCACGCGCGCCACGGTGGTCTTGCCTACGCCGTTGGCGCCGAGCAGTGCCACCGCTTCACCGGGCCGCACCGACAGGGAGACATCGAAGAGCGCATGGAATGGTCCGTAGCCCGCCGACACACTCCGCAGATCGAGAATCGGTGTCATGGGTCATCCCTCTTGACACTCCCGAGGTACGACTCGCGCACGATGGCGCGCTCGAGTACCTCGGCGGTGGGTCCATCGGCAATCAGCGTGCCGAAGTCGAGCACATAACACCGCTGCGTGAAGGCCGCCACGAACTCCACGTCGTGCTCCACCAACAAGATGGCGAAGCCCTGCTCCCCCTGCAGGTCGCGCAAGGTGGCCGCCAGATCAGCCGTCTCCTGACGATCCAGACCCGAAGATGGCTCATCGAGCAACAGGATGCGCGGGTGGGTCATCAAGGCCCGCCCCACCTCCACCAACCGCCCTTGTCCCAAACTCAGTTGCTCGATGGGTTCGTCGGCCAGCTCGCCCAGTCCGAGTCGTTCCAACACGGCATCACAGGCCTGCAACTCATCGGCCTTGGGCCGGCCACGGCCCAAGAGGTCTTTCCAGAGCGATCCGTTGCCCCGGCGCACCCGCTCGGCGATGAGCAGATGCTCTCGCACGGTGGACTCGGTGAAGAGTTCAATGCGCTGGAACGAACGGCCGATGCCCCGCCGCGCCCGCAGGTGCACCGGCAAGGAAGTGATGTCGTCGCCCGCCAGTCGCACCGACCCCGCATCAGGAGCCAGCAGGCCGAGGATGCAGTTGAACAGCGTGGTCTTACCGGCGCCGTTGGGCCCGATGAGGCCGACGCGCTCGCCCTCGCCCACCTGCACGGTCGCGTCCCTGAGCGCGCCGATCCCGGCGTAGGACTTGGAAATGCCTCTGGTCTCGAGGATGGGGGTCACGGCACCGACTCCTCCGCTACGGGAGCATCCGGCTCGGGTGGCGGCGCGGCCGGGGAGCCACGCAGTCGGGCCATGATGGCCTCGACGCGGCGGTGGGCCCGACGCGTGTTGAACTCCACGAGCCCTTCGGGGTGACGGGCAAACTGAATGGTGCCGAGGCCGAAGATGATGAAGCGCCATTTCGGCGAGATTGGGAAGATGCCCGGGATGCGATCGGTATTCCGGAAGATCCACCCGAACACCGCCCCCCGCAGCACAATCGCTTCGAACAGCGCATAGGCGGCCCCGGCTTGGGCGGCCCCTTCCACGGTGCGGGATCCCAGCGACACCACCAGCACCAGCCAGAACAGGGCGGCAAAAGGAGAGAAGTTGAGGGTGTAGTTGACGTTTTCCTGATGCATGGTGAGCATCGCTCCCCCGAGGCCGGCGAGGAACCCCGACAGTGCAAAAGCCATCACCCGGGAGCGAGCGGGGGAAATGCCAATGGACTGTGAGGCCAACTCGCTACCCCGCAAGGCCCGCAGCGTGCGACCGGTGGTGCCCTCGCGGATCTGGATGACCGCCAACGAGGCGACCAGGAACACCACTAGGGCCAGCACCAGGAATGCTTTGTCGTTGCCGAGGTCCCATGGCCCAATGGTGGGGCGCGGCACGCGCGTGCCTTGCAGCAACGAGGTACCGCCGCCGCCGACCCAGGGCAGTTTCACCATCACGGCATCGAAGAAGAAGGCGAAGGCAAGGGTGGCGATCGCCACCCAGACGCCCCCGAGGCGCCGGATCGGCAACGACAACAAGGCCGCGCAGGCCGCCGCCACCCCCGCCCCGATCAGCGCCGCTACCAACACCGATGTGCCGTAGCGATCGCTGAGTTGGAACACGGTGAAACCGCCGATGGCGGCAAAGCTCCCCTGGCAGAGCGAGATCTGCCCGGCCAGCCCGGTGATCACGGTGATGGATAAGAAAAGGGTGGCAAGGATCACCGATTGCGTGACGAGAAAGAGCCAACTCACGTCGGCTTGGGTGAACACCACCAAGCCAACCGTGAGAAAGAACACCACCGCAAACACCCGCGTGGCCACGGTGAGGCCGGCACTGCGCTCATGGGAGGCCAGCGACGGTGGTGGCGGGTCTACCCCCGAGAGCGGGTCGGCCTGTTCCTTGGTGGCCCGCACCGCCGGCCACAGCACCAGGAGGGCAAACAACACGAGGAAGGGCACCGCCGGGGCCACGTTGTCCTGAATGGGAGCGAGGATCGGATACGACAGCGCCCACGCGGGGAGAAACGTGTTGGCGAAGGCGATGAACACCCCCAAGCCCAAGCCGCCCGCCAAGGCTCGCGGCAGGCTTATCAGGCGGCCCACGGCGGCAGCGGCGATAGCCACCACCACCAGGTTGAAGAAATCTGGGGCCGCCAGCGTGTTGAAGCGCGGGGCAATCAGTACCCCGGCCAGGCCGGCGAACACACTCGACAGCGCCCAACTAAAGGCCGAGACACGGTCGGCCTGGATGCCGTTCAACTCGGTCATACGCGGGCTCTCCACCACCGCTCGCATCTGGAGCCCGATGCCCGAGAACCGAAACAGGGCCGCTAGACCCAGCATCACCACCACGGCCACGCCCATCGCCATCAACTCGTCGCGGCTAAAGGCGTAGACGCCCACGGGTTGGTAGAACACGCTGGCCCCGCCGGGGATGATGCCCGTGGGGGTCTGTCCGGCCACCGGTTCGAAGCCGACCAGCACGTCGAAGAGACTGGGAATCGCCACCGTCAGCCCGATGGCCACCACCAACTTGGCCACCGAGGAACTCGTGCGAAGGTGGCGAAAGATCAGCCGCTCCAGGATGAGTCCTAGGACGGGGGCCAGAATAAACACCGACACCAGCAAGGCGGGCAGGATCCCCCAGCCCCACTCCAGTCGGGCCTGGAAGTACAGGGCCGCCGACACGTACGCCTGTGCCCCGAAGGCCAGGTTGAACACACCGCTGGTCTTGTAGGCCAGCACGAACCCGATGGCGATCAGGGCATAGACCGAGCCGGGGGGCAGGCCCTGGAGAAAGGCGCGGGATAGGTCCTCCCCCAGTGCCGTGGCGAGGACCATCAACGGACCGACCTGATGGGGATCAGCCGAATGCCGCGGGCTTCGGTTCGGACCAAGCGAGGTCTGATCCGCTCCAGCACAACCCGGGCTCGGCGACCGGCCCCACGGTCTCGAAGACCCCGTCCACGACCTTCACGAGCACGGTGCATTCATCCGCATCGTTGGCGCTGCGCGTCGCGTTGGTGTAAGGCACATGACTCACGGTCCAGTCGACCGGCATGAGGAGGCCACCGGCATCGAAGTCGGTCATGGCATTGGTAGCGGCGGTAACTTTTTCGCGATCAAAGTTGGGGCCGGCGGCGAGGAGGCCATCGAAGGCCTGCGTGGCGTTGATCCAGCCCACCATGGCCATTTCGGATGGTTCGTCGCCCTGCTTCTTCATCCACTCGAGAAACTCGGTGAGACTGCTGTCGCCGGGATCGCTTTCGAAGGGCCGGAACTGGACGGTCACATAATCGCCCTCAAAGAGGCCGTCCGCCTCGGTCACGAAGGACTGGCTGTAGCTATTGGGGTGATAAAGCACCACGTCGTCCATCCCCTGCCGGGCTAGTTCCTGGGCGAGGGATTTCATGCCGTTGAGGTCGATGCAGGTGGAGATGAAATCCACCCCCGCTTTCTTCATGGCGGTCACCTCGGGAGCAATCCCGTTGGGAAGCCCGAAGGCGAGATCGTCGTTGGTGTAGACGATATCCACCCCGGTGTCGGGTTCGTACTTCTCAATGGCCTTGGCCACGGTCTGGGCGCAGACCTTGGAATTCTCGCTCACCCCGTAGCCCAACGAGGCGGCGTGCCGGGCGCCGGAGGATTTAGCGGCGTAGGGCACCGATCGAGTGGGGCAGTCCTGGCACCGCACCGGCAGGCTGGGCCAGATGTGCATTCGGTTGGCGGCTTCAGTGGCGTTGATGCCCCATGCGTAGGTAGGCACACCCGCATCATCGAGCGCCCCCCACCCGGTGGCGAGGAGGGTGGCCTGGAACACGCCGAAGTCCTGTTCGGCGGAAATCACTTCGAGGGCTCGCACCTGGTTCTGGCCGAGTTCGTCATCGAGTACGTCCCGCACCACTAGGTCTCGGCCGTAGATGCCCCCGAGGGAGTTCTGGTAGGCGAAGTAGGCCTCCACCCCGGCCGCGTAGCAGTCGAGGATGCAACTGCCGAGGGGGTTGTTGCTCTTGGTTCCCACCACGGCGTACGCGATCTCGTCGTCGCTTACCCCGGGCACACCGGAGATCGACACGAACTCATCGCGGTCGCTATTGGCCGTACCCGCACCGGAATCGCTCGCCGCGGTGCTAGCGGGGCTGGCATCGTCGCTTGAGTTTCCACAAGCCGCCATCACCAGCCCGACGATTAACGCAACTCCAACGTTTCTCACGGATCGCGACACGGTTCCCCCCGAGGTGTGATCGATGCCATCGAAGTACATGACACGACTGTTCGAAATCCCGACAGTAACGCGCCCGGGAGTCTCGTGCTGGTCGCGGCAACCTTCAGTTATCCACCACACGAATAGCCCGCTCGGGGCAGTTGCGCAGACCCTTGAGCGCCTCGGCTTCCAATCCGATCGGCACCTCGACGGCCACGCTGACGCAATAGCCGTCGTCGTCGCCCACAAAGACCTCCGGGGCGAGGGAGTAGCAACGGCCGTGACCGGTGCACAGCGTGGTGTCCACCGCGATCCGCATCGTCGCAGCCTACGTCGATCCGGGGCAGCCCGGGGCTCGCCGCCGCCGGGGCGCGCCCCGGGTGTCTCCAATGGGATCATGGCCTATGCGCTGGCCAGAGTTGGGCGCCCACACCGCCGAGATCAATGCTTGGGCCGCTAGTGGGGCGATGGCCCTCACCGGGCGCGCCCACCGGGCGCCGCTGGGACCGCCAGCGGGCTTGGTCCCCACGCTGGCCCGATTTGCCGATCAACTGGCCGAGCATCCCGACGCCGCCGGCCGCCCGCTGCGGGTGGATCCGCTAGCGCTGCTCGGCGAGCGAGCGGCCATCGGAGGCCTGAGTCGTCAGGGATCCATCAGTTGTGGGGGGGCCACTCGCCTCCTTGCCACCCGCGACGGGTGGCTGGCGGTGACCTTGGCCCGACCCGACGACGTCGATCTCCTGCCGGCGTGGCTGGAGCAGACGCCACCTCTGCCCCTGCCCTGGGTCGCGGTGGCGGCGTTCGTAGGGTCCTGTTCCACCGCAGCGGCAGTGGAACGCGCCACCCTGCTGGGCCTGCCGGTGGCAGGGCTTCCTGCCCCCACTTCGTCGGCCACTACCGCGCCCGGCCGCCCCGGGTCGCTTCCGGTGCGCCTGCGCGAGATGCCCCTGGCGCCGGTTCCTCCCCGACCCGGGCCCCTACGGGTCATCGACCTCAGCGCCTTGTGGGCCGGCCCGCTGTGTGGATCCCTCCTCACCGCCACGGGTGCCGAGGTGATCAAGGTGGAGGCCACCGGTCGGCCCGACGGGGCGCGCCTCGGGCCGCCGGGGTTCTTCGATCTCCTCAACGCCGGCAAGCGCAGCGTGGCCCTCGACCTCACCAATTCGCAAGGGGTGAGCGTGTTGATCGATCTCCTGCGCGATGCCGACGTGGTGATCGAAGCATCGCGGCCGCGGGCGTTGGAGCAACTCGGCATCCACGCCGAGGCCGTGATGGCCACCGGCCGGGTAAGGGTATGGACCTCCATCACGGCCCACGGACAAACCGCCCCCGGTCGCGAGCGGGTGGGGTTCGGTGACGACACGGCCGTGGCCGGCGGCCTCGTCGTCTGGGACGCCGCCGGACCATGTTTTTGCGCCGACGCCGTGGCTGATCCCCTTACGGGCCTCGTGGCGGCGCTGGCCACCCTCGATAGCCTGCGGGGCGGCGGACGCTGGCGGCTCGACGTGGCGATGGCCGAAGTCGCTGCCGCCGTGGCCGGCCCCACGCGTCCCATCGCTTCGGCCCCGGTGGTGGCGGCCCCCCGGGCGCGGCCGGTTCGACACGCCGCCGCACCCCTCGGCGCCCACAACGCCGCCGTGTTCGGAACCGGGGTCCGTCGATGAACCCGCCGGTCCTGTTGCGCGACGTCGAGGTGAACGGCACCGCGGTGGATGTGCGCCTCCATCACGGCGTGGTGGCGGCGATCGGGCCGGGCCTTCGGCCCTCGACGGCGGACACGGTGATCCACGGCGGAGGCGGTGCGCTGCTGCCGGGGTTGCACGACCACCATCTGCATCTCCTCGCCACGGCGGCGGCGGCGGAGTCGGTAGCGGCGGGCCCTCCCGAAGTCGAGGATCGGGCGAGCCTCGCCCGGGTGCTGCACGAGGCCGATGGTCGCCTCGCCCCGGGGGTCTGGCTCCGGGCGGTGGGGTACCACGAAGCGGTGGCGGGCGATCTCGACCGCCACGCCCTCGATGCCCTGAGCCCGCCCCGACCGGTGCGCCTGCAGCACCGCAGCGGGGCCCGCTGGACACTCAACAGCCTCGCCCTAGAACGCCTAGCCCTGGCCGAGCACGCTCATCCGGGCATTGAGCGAGACCCCGACGGGGTGCCCACCGGGCGAGTGCATCGCGCCGACGACCTGCTCGCGGGGCTGATCGAGGCCGACCCGCCGGAGTTGGCACCGCTCGGCGCCCGCCTCGCCACCTATGGCGTCATCGGCGTCACCGATGCCACGCCCTACCGTCACCGACACGAACTGGCGGCCTTGGCCGAGGCGGTGCGCACCGGCGCACTACCCCAACGGGTCACCGTCACCGGGGGCATCGACCTCCTCGGCGTGGATCTGCCCGAGGGCCTCGGGCGCGGACCGGTCAAACTCATTATCGACGACAGCGCCTACCCCGCCCTCGTGACCCTGGCCTCCGATATCACGCTCGCCCACGCCGCCGGTCGGCCCGTGGCCATCCATTGCGTCACCCGCCCGGCGGCGGTGTTGGCCCTCGCCGCCTGGGACGAGGCGGGTAGTCACCACGGTGATCGGATGGAACACGGCTCGGTCCTGGCGCCCGAGCAGGTCGCTCATCTGGCCCGGCACGGCATCACCGTGGTCACCCAGCCCGGCTTCATCGCCGAACGCGGCGACGATTACCAACGCGAGGTAGACGCCGATGATCAGGACCACCTCTACCGTTGCGCGTCACTCCTCGCCGCCGGAGTGGCCGTGGGCGGGAGCACCGATGCCCCCTATACCCACGCCGATCCGTGGCGGGCCATGCGCGCCGCGGTCAATCGCCGCACCCGCCAGGAGGTGGCCCTCGGCCCGGCCGAGCGAATCAGCGCTCGGGCGGCTCTTGGCCTGTTCCTCGGCGCGTCCGATCACCCCGGCGGGGCCGTGCGGACCGTGGGGGTGGGACACCCCGCCGATCTGTGCCTCCTGCGCGTGCCGCTCGCGACCGCCTTGGCTCAACTCACCGCCGAGAATGTCGCCGCCACCGTGTGCGCCGGGCAGGTGGTCTACGAGGCGTCGTAACGGCTCATCATCCCCCACCCCGAGGAGGCCGCGGAATGAAGCCACTGGTGCGGGCCACGTAGTGGGCGTAGTCGGGTTTGTGGCGGGTGAGGCGGCGTTCCAGCGGCCCCACCCCACTCCAGCGGGCCAGCAGGAACGTCATCACACACGGGCTCGCAATGGCGATGGCGGTGACGGGGTTCACCACCGCGATGAGCGTGAGGCCCCACCAGAGCAAAGCGTCCCCGAAGTAGTTCGGGTGACGGGTATAGCGCCAGAGCCCCTGGTCCATCACCCGACCGGCGTTGGCTGGTTGGGCTTTGAAACGCACCAACTGCGCGTCACCGATGATCTCGAAAGCGCCCCCCACCACACACAGCACCACCCCGACCATCCCCGGGAACAGCAATCCCGGCGGGTTGGGATACCACTGACCCAACTGCAAGGGCAGGGAGACGATCCAAAGAAGTGCCCCTTGCAAGAGGAACACGTTGCGCAACGTGAAGAGGTGGGGGTTGCCCGAGGAATGACGGAGCATGCTGGCGTAGCGCGGGTCCGGTCCGTTGCGCCGCCACCGCCAAAAGAGGTAGCCGCTGAGACGCAAGCCCCAGAGAGTGGTGATGCCCACCAGGAGGGCCTGACGAGTGGGATCGCCGTGGCTCATCAGCAGGGAGATCCAGGCCACCAGCACAAACCCGAGCGGCCACCAGGCATCGACGAAACTCGGATCACGGCGCCGGATGCTGAGGGCCCACAGCGCCAGCATGCAGCTGAGGGTGGCGGCCAGGGTGGTGCCGAGAAGGACGATCATGCGGCGGCGCGGCTAGGTGGGGGGGCGAGGGGCCGGAACCCCGGGCGGGAGCCGCAGCAATCGAAGGGCGTTGGCATCGAGCGTGGCCGCCAGGCTGGCATCGCCATAACTGGGATCGGCGGTCTCGTCCCAGCCGGCGAAATTGGTTCCCCCCACTAATCGATCCGTCCCCGCCGCCGCCACTAGCATGGCCAACGCCCGGGGACCTCCTACGTGGGCGTCCCACCACAGGCGGCCCACCAGGGCATCGACCACACCCTCGGCGCGTAGGGCGGCGTCGGCCCAGGGTCGGGTAGTGGCGGCATGGCGCATTCGCTCGGCTAGCCAGGTAGTGGACCCGCCCCCGTGCGACACACACACGTCGAGTTCCTCGTGGCGAGCCAACACCCCGCCGAGCACCAGGGTGGCCACCGCCAGGGCTTCCTCGTGGGCGAAGCCGAGCCACAGGTCGGCGTCGAAGCGAGCCATCCGGTCGTCTCGCCGGGGGGCATCGATGCCGCCGGGCGCGGGATGGATGAACAGGGGAACATCGAGGTCGATGCAGGCCCGGTAGACCACGTCGAAGGCCGGGTCGTCGAGCGGTCGACCGAGATCGGTGCCGATGTAGGCGCCGAGCAGCCCCAATTCGGACACCGCCCGATGCAACTCCGCCACCGCGTGGGCGGGGTCCTGCATCGGCAACTGGGCCAGACCGGCCAGCCGCCCACGATGGCGGCCCACGATGGCGGCCAGGCCATCGTTTTGACAACGACTGAAGGCAATCGCGGTGGTCGAGTCGATGTGGTGGAAGAAGGTGAGCGGATTGGGGGAAAGGACCTGTAGGTCGATGCCGCGCTCGTCCATCTGTTCAAGGCGCCGATCTACGTCCATGAAGGCGCTGTCTCGGTAACGCACCCCAAGCAGTTGGTAGTCGCCCACGCGGTAGCAGGGCAGGCGAGCGACGGCGGCGTCGCCCTCGTCGAGGTCCGGACCGTAGCGACCGGCTGCGCCGAGGGTCTGTTCCAACACCACATGGGCGTGCAGGTCGATCACGCCGGAAACACCACCGGGTAGCGGCCCCAGTAGCCCCGGCTGTTGTCGGGATCCATCGTGGGCGGATCAGCCGGGTCGGGCCGCCCTCCGGCATCGAGCAGCGCCCGGATCGCCACCGGGACGAGCCCGTAGAGGTGGTCATCGCCCACGGGATGGCCCATCGGGTCGATGCCCGCCGCCAGGTCCTGACCGATGCAGGCGTGCATGCCGAGACCGAAGCTCAATCCCCACGGGGCCACGCCCGGTTCCAGGAGGCGATGGGGGTCGAAGTCATGGGCGCCCTCACCAAAGACGGACGGATCACGGTTAGCCGCCATCAGGTCGATGATCACAAAGGCCCCGGCGGGGATGTGCACTTCGCCGAGCAGGTCGGCCTCGTCCAGCGCGTACCGCATGGCGATCGGGCTCGACGGTTGCAAGCGCACCGTCTCGTGCACACATCGCTGAAGAAACGCCAGGTCCGTGCAGGCCTGCTCGAAGTCCTCCGGGTGCTCCTCGCCCATGGCATACACGTTGTGGAGGGTGCGCACGAAGGCGGTGGCACTCGTGTGGGCGCCGGCCAGGAGGAAAAAGCAGGTTTCTCGCAGGATCACCTCCGAGGGCAGGTGCAGTTCGGCGTCGTTGCGTAACAGGGTCGTGAGCACATCGCGCGGGAGGTCCGCTTCCTCCCCCGATCCGTCCTCCACGGCGGCGAGCAGCCCCCGGCGTCGCTGAATCGACGGCCGCAGAAACTCGGATTCGAACGCCGCCAGGGCCTGGGCTACTTCTTCCCGCTTGGCGGCGCGGTCGCCGGTGTAATGAGCGAGGGTGGCCCCCTGGATGAAGAGCATCAGATAGTCGTAGAGGCGCATGGTCTCCTCACGAGTGCCGTGCGGACGATCCACCCCGGCCGTGAAGGCGGCGAGGTTCATCATCAGCTCGTGGCTCAGGGTCACCAACTCGGCGTGGCCGTTGGCCGCGTGGGGAGCGAGCGTGGCCGCCACCACCGGCGGGAAGAACTCGCGCTCGTAGAGGCGGTGGGTGTCCTTGCGAAACAGGCGGTTCTCGAGGCGGCGACGGGCCTGGTGATCGGCGCCATGCAGGTTCACGAGCACATCGGACATCACCACCTCACCCTCGTCGTAGAGGGCCTGGCGCAACCCCTTCTGACGGAACGCTTCCCGGGCCTGGTGGTAACTGGAGACGGTGATCTCGAGACGGTCGGTCATGGGGTGGGGTCACCCGCCGGTTGTGGCCACCTGTCGGTGGGCGCATCGACCGACATCAGCCACCGGGCGGCTCGCCGCAGAATCAATCGGTGCATCGGATGGGTCATCGCCGCCGCGTCGTGCCCAAGCACGTCGGTCACCACCCGCCCGCGTCCCACCAAGCGGGCCCAGAGCACCGGATGATCTTGGCCCCCATGGGCGCTGGTGAGCAACGGCTCCAACCCGGTGTCGTAGTCGAGGAAGCCGTAGATCTCATCGACCGTGGTGAACTCGGCGATGCCGGCGGTGATGGGATGACTCCGACCCATCCCGGTGGACGAGATAACCGCCAACCCCTGAGGAGGGTGCGACGACCGGTCCCAGTTCCACGTGGCCCCGATGCACGCCGCCCACCGCGGATCGCCGTCGAAGCAGATGGATGCGCCATGACACGCCAGCAGGCTGCCCCCGCCGCGCACGTAGCCGTCGATGATCTCCGCTTCGCCGTCGCTCAGGGTGAACGCCCAGCGGTCTCGCAGCGGCGCGTGGCGGGCGGATCCCATCTGCCATCGCAGCGCGTTCACGGTGACGAGGTCCCAGGTGCCAGCGCCGTCCGCCAGGGCCAGCAGACCGGCGTGCGGGTCGTCGAACACGGTGGACTGCACGCCCTCCTCGGCTAGCACCTCGGCCAGCACTGCGGTGGTGGCGGCGAAATCGTGGAGGGGACCACCAGAGATCATCAGGTTACGGGCCATCATCGCTTAGGAGCCCCCCGCAGGTCCGACCGTGTCGACCGACGCCGGTCGGGGCAGGGTGCTCATCACCGTGGAAGTGACCCCCCCATCCACGAGCAGTTCGATCCCGTTGATGTAGCCGGCCTCCTCGGAGAGCAGAAACAACACGGCCTGGGCCACGTCCTGCGCCGTACCCAATCGGCCCAAGGGCACGCGGGCGGCTCGGAGTTCCCGAATCTCGGCATCGGCGTAGACCGGCTCGGACATGCCGGCATCGATGAGCCCGGGGGCCACGGCGTTGCAGCGGATCCGATCGGGACCCCACTCGATGGCCATCTGCTGGGTGAGCAGCGCCACCCCGGCTTTGGTGGCGCCGTAGGCGCCGGCGTTGGGTCCCGGCGCCACCCCGTTCATGGAGGTGACCGTCACCAGCGACCCGGCGGTCCCCGCCGCCCGCATGCGCCGGGCCACCCCACGGGCGGCAATGAACGTCCCGGTCAGGTTCACGTCCACCACGGCCCGCCAATCCTCCACCGACACCGTGGCGAGGGGTCCGAACCGCACGATGCCGGCGTTGGCCACCAACCCGTCGGGGGCCGCTTGGCCGGTGGCATCGGCAAAGAGATCGAGGGCCCGGTCCATGTCGGCTTCCACGGTTATGTCGGCGGTTAGGGCCACGGCGTGGTCGCCGATGGCGGCGACGGTGCGGGCGGCGGCCTCCCCGTCACGGTCGAGCACCCCCACGCGCCAGCCCACGGCGGCGGCGGCGGCCGCAATGGCCGCGCCCAAGCCATGACCCGCGCCGGTGACCACCACGGTGAGGCTCATCGGTGGGCCCGTTCCCAGGTGAGTAGATCAGCAGCCCACTGGCCCACCTTCTCGCCGGGGAGTGGGTCACGCTCGGGCCAGGGGCCGGCGAGATCTACGGCCCGACCCCGCGAGAACACGTGACGCAGGTTGGATCGGTCGCCGAGCACCGTCACATCTCGAGATGGGTCGCCGTGCACGACGAGGAGATCGGCTGCCGCGCCCACCTCCACCACCCCGATGGTGCCCTCATCCATGCGCAGGGCCCGTGCCCCGTTATAGGTGGCACAGCGAATGGCCTCGAGCGCGCTGAGTCCCATCGCCTCCACCAGCACCTCCATCTCGCGGGCGTGCCAGTGGCCGTAGGGCGTGAGGGCGAAGCCGCTCTCGGATCCCGAGAGGATTGGCACGCCGGCGTCGTGGGCGGTGCGCAACATCGTCGCGGTGGCATCGATCTCACCTCGGAACAACTCCACCTGGGTGCTGAGCGCGCCCACCTTGGCGCCGTGGTCGGCCAGGTTGGCCAGAAAGGTGAAGGTGGGGACAATGGCACAGCCTGCTTCCACCACGGCGGCCAGGGCGGGCTCGTCGATGAAACTGGCGTGCAGGATCATGTCCACGCCCGCTTCGGCGGCCAACCGGGTGGCGTGGGCGTTGCGGCAGTGGGCGATCGTGGGCGTGTCGAGGGCGTGGGCGGTATCGGTGACGGCTCGGAGTTCGTCCAAGCTCCACACGGTGAGTTCGCCCTGGCGATTGGGGAGCGACCCGGTGACGTGGATCTTGACCCAGTCGGCTCCGTACTTGATCTGCTGCCGCGTGGTCCGCACCATCTCGTCGCGGTTGCCCATCACGTGGGCGTAGGCGGCGGTGCCCGTATCGGGAATCAGGCGGCCCGCCGTGCCTCCGGCGGTAGTGAGGAGCGCGTTCATCCCCGAGGTCATTCTCGGGCCCGGAACAATCCCGGCCTCGATGCTGTCGCGTAACGCCGGTCCGATGTTCCAGAGGCAGTCGGCATCGAGGAAGCCGGTGACACCGGCGAGCAACAACTTCCGCACGTTGAACGCCGCCAGCATGGCGGCGGTGGACTGATCGCGATGGAAGAACAATTCGTCGTTACTGGCCGGTTCGCCGAAGCTGATGTGGCAATGAGCGTCGATGAGGCCGGGCATGACGGTGAGCCCGGTGGCATCCACCTGCTCCACCCCCGGGCCGGCGACGCGGGCCAACTCCCGGGCCGGCTCCCCCACCGCCACGATCACATCGCCGCTGATGAACACGTCCGTGTCGGCCTGCCGCGCGTCACCCCGGCCGGAAATCACCGAACCACCGGAGATCAGCACCCCGGATGGGTTGCTTGGAATCACCGCCGGAGCCCCCTTTGCTCGTGCACAGTTTACAGTGTTCAGTACCGTAGCAAATGAGGCCGCACCACCACTCTGGGCCCGACACAAGGAGACGCATGGACGCCACGTTGGAACGGACCATCCGGGAGCGCATCGACCAGGAGAAGGCCCGCACCGCGCCGCCCGCCGAGGCGGTAGAGATCCCGGTCATTCCGGTGGGCCGCTACACCGACTCGGCGTTTTACGAACTGGAGAAGCAACGGATCTTTGGCCGCAGTTGGCTGTTCGTCGGCCATGAGTCCGAATGGCCGCAGTCGGGCTCGTATCGGCTCACCACTCGGTCGGGAGCACCCATCGTGGTGGTGCGCGGTGACGACGGCGAGCTACGCGGCTTCTACAACGCCTGTCGCCACCGCGGCGCCCCCGTCACCCGCGACGAGTGCGGCACCGCCCGGCGACTGACGTGTCAGTACCACTCCTGGTCCTACGGCACCGACGGCACCCTCAAGTCGGTTCCCGATTCCCGCAGTTTCGCCGATCTCGACCAGGGATCGTTGGGGCTGGTGCCGGTGCGTTGCGAGACATGGGACGGCTGGGTCTTCATCAGCGAGGATGCCCAGGCCGTGCCGCTGGTTGAGTTCCTCGGGCCCATTGCGGATCAGATGGCGGAGATCGACGGTCCGGCGATGCGGGCGGTGGGCACCCAGGTGCACCGGCTCGATTGCAACTGGAAGCTCATGGTCGACGCTTTTCTCGAGGTGTACCACGTGCGCACGGTGCACCCCGACAACGCCGCCTTCCTCTACAACGACCAGTCGGCGACGGTCACGATGCTGCCCCACGGCAACAGTCGACTCACGGTGGAGAAGCATGACGCTTTCCGCGACTTCGCCATGGTCTCCGAGGAGAACGACAACCCGGCGGTCCCGTTGCTGTGGCGTCAGACCTCAACCTCCTTCGGTATCTTCCCCAACCTGGTGGTCCCCATGGACACCGGGGCATTTACCTTCTTGTGCATGTGGCCCACCAGTGGCACCACCACCGATCTCGAACTGCGCTGGTATGCGCCGGCCTGGGCCGGTGATGAGGTGCCCCAAGAACACCTCGACCGCATGGTGCTTTTCGACACGGTGATGGCGCAGGACCAGGCCAACATGGCCCCCATCCAGGCCTCGATTTCCTCGCCCGGTGCCCGGCCGTTCCACATCGGCTGGCACGAACGGCTCATCCATCATTTCGAGCGGGCGGTCGACCTGGCCATCGGGCCCGACCTCCTCCCGGTCGGCACGGCCGTATCCGATGCGCTCGACGGCTACGTGGAATCGGCATGAGCATGGCACCGACCCGACGGCTTCTGGGGCTGGGCCTACTGCTGGCCCTGGTGGTAGCGGCGTGTTCCTCGGGCTCGAACACCGACACGGCCAGCGACGCCGGCGACCTGCCCGCCGGGACGGAGGACCTCGTCGGTCGCTACGCCCACTACGACGTAGTGGCGTACGAAGACACCACGATGAAGGTCCTGATCATCAGCACCGGATTCTCCGACCTCGAACTGCGCGACGGCGAGTTGTGGAACGCCATGACGTTCTGTCATGCCGATGTGGCCAACGACGTGAACCTGGAGATCACGATCTCCGACGCCGCCACTCAGGCGATTGTGCCTATCGCCACGCCGGTCGAGGTGACAGAGGTAAACGGCAAACTGCACATCGCACGCCCCCCCACGCCCACCCCGATCGGCATCAAGATCGACAACCCCGCCACCGAAGCCTTACCCAGTGATCCCAACGACCCTCGCATCTTTGATGCCGACGGCGATGGCCATCCCGGGGTGACCTCCTCGGTGAAGGTCAGCGACGCGCTGCGCGGCGATATCTACCTGGCCCGGCGGGAGATCTTCATTTACAACCTCACCAGCCAGAGCCCCGACCTCCTCACCGGGACGATCACCGATAAGTCCGAGCAACTGATCCTGGGCGCCAGCAATCCGGCTTTCCTGGTGGCCGCCCAGTGGAAGCAGATCGACGATCCGGCCCGGAATCCGGTGATTTGGAAACGCGTCGGAGCCGACTGGGATTGCGACCGACTCGCCGCCGAGCGCGCCAGCATCTTCCCGCCCCAGCCCCTCGCCGACTGGTGATTACCAGGGGTCATCGTGGGTCCCGAATCGTCCGGGTTGCGGGGTTGGTCGGGGCTCTGGCGATGACCACCGCCGCCTGCGGGGGCAACAACACCGCCACGCCCGCCATCACCCCCACCACCGTCGCCGCCGTGGCCAGTGCCGCCTGTAGCGATGGTCTGCCCCACGGTCCCATCGACCGGATCAAGGTGACGGTCCAAGGCAGGGAGCGAACCGCTCTCGTGCATCTGCCCGCCTCCCCCACCGCCACGGTCGCCCGCGCCGAGCCCCTCCCGGTGGTGCTGTCGTTCCACGGCTTCAGCGGAAACGCCGCCCTCCAAGGCGCCACCGACGGCTTGGCCGCCCAGTCCGACGAGCACGGATTCGTGTCGGTCCACCCCGAGGGCCTCCTCGTGGGCTTGTCCGACCAGGTCACCGGGGCCAGCGGATGGGACCCCGAGGGAAACGAGGTTGACGAACCTGCCTTCGTGGCGGCGCTGCTCGACGAACTCGGCGCTCAGACCTGCATCGATCCGTCGCGGGTCTACGCCACCGGGTTCTCCGCCGGCGGCTACATCGCCCTGGTCGTGGCCTGCGCCCTCCCCGAGCGCATCGTGGCGGTGGCGGCGGTGGCGGCGGCCTACCAGTCCGCCGAATGTCCCCCGACGGGCCGGGCCATCCCTACGCTGGCTTTTCATGGCCTCGACGACATCATCACCCCCTTCGAAGGTCGCCGCAGTGAACAGGCCGGCACCTTCGTCCCCGTAACCGACGCGCTCGAAGCCGTCGCGGCCCGTAACGGCTGTGCCGGAACGCCGGAGGTGGCGGCGGTGACCCCAACGGTGGAGTCGGTCCGCTGGACTCGGTGTGCGGCCCCCACGGTGCTGTACCGGTTACGGAAGCACGGTCACTCCTGGCCTGGGCATCCGATGCCCGTTACCGAGGACCTCCTCACTGCTGTCCTCACCGGGAACGCTACCCAACCCGCCAATCCGCTCCCCCCCGCCATCGGTGAGACCCCGGCCTCGATGGCCCAAAACGTGTTGCTCACCAACCTGGACATCGATGCCACCAGCCTGATCTGGGACTTCTTCGCCGCCCTTCCGGGCCGGGCCGGGTAGGGCGGGCGACCACCCTGAGCAACGACGGCACGCGTGCCCTGATGGTAAACGGTGTAAAGTTATAGGGGTAGCGGCCCCGTCAGGGCCACCACCAAGGAGCATCCATGCACGTCGCCACCACCCTTACCGGAAACGTCAGCCGCCAGGATAACCAGCCCGACCTAGCCGGCAATCTGTTTCCGGTGGACGTTGAGGTTGACGTGGCCAAGTTGGCCATCACCGGCCAGCTTCCCGCCGGGCTGCAGGGCTCCTTCATCCGTAACGGGCCGAACCCACTGTTCCAACCGGTGGGCCGGTACCACATGTTCGACGGCGACGGCATGCTGCACGGGGTGACCTTCGACGGTGGCGGAGCGTCCTACCGCAATCGGTGGATCCGGTCGCGCGGGTTGCGGGCCGAAGCCGACCTCGGGCGGGCGGTCTATCCGGGTCTGGGCGATGTCATGAACTTCCCGGAACCCGCGCTGGTGGGCGACGCCGGACCGGTGAAGAACCCGGCCAACACCCACATCGTGCGCCACGCCGGGCGGTACCTGGCGCTGTGGGAGGGAGGGCTCCCCACCGAGGTCACCGCCGACCTCGACACGGTGGGCGAGTACACCTTCGACGGAAGTCTCACCGGCGCCATGACGGCCCATCCTCGGATCGATCCGCGCACCGGCGAGATGTTCTTCTTCGGTTACTCGGTGTTGGAACCCGTCATTCGCTACTACGTCGTCGACGCCCACGGCGCGCTCGTGCACCGCGCCAAGATCACCCTGCCGGCGCCGGTGATGATGCACGACTTCATCATCACCGAGCACCATGCCGTGTTCCTCGACTCCCCCATCGTCTTCGATATTGCCAACCTGGGGAAAGGGCCCATGGTGCAGTGGCGTCCGGAAAATGGTGCCCGCATCGGCGTGATCCCCCGCCACGGCACCGGCGACGAGGTGCGCTGGTTCGATATCGACGCCGGGCATGTCCAGCACTTCTGGAACGGCTGGGCCGACGGCGACCGTATCGAGTTCTCCGGTACCCGATTCGAGCACCCCGACTTCGGCATCGACTCCACTGCCCCACCGGATGCGCCGGGCGGCGACAACACCCCGCCGTATCCGGCGCGCTTCTGGGTAGACCTCGCCGCCGACAAAGCCGGCTGGGATCAGACCGACGACCTCGGTGGCGATTTTGCCCGCTTCAACGACGATTTCAACGGAGTGCGCTCGCGCTATCACTACATGTCCGCCACCGTCGCCCCCCAACGACGACTGGGCGACTTCGACAGCATCGTGAGATACGACGATGCCAGCGGGGAGCGTCAGATCTGGAACTCCGGCCCCACCGGCCATGTGGGGGAGAGCGTCTTCGTGCCGAACCCGCAGGGCCACGGCGAGGACGACGGCTGGCTCCTCAATGCCGTGTACGACGACGCCACTGATCGCACCGACGTCTGCGTACTGGATGCTGGCAATGTGACCGCCGGGCCGATCGCCCGGGTGCATCTAACCCAACGCATGCCCTTCGGGTTCCACGCCAACTGGTTCGCCGCCGCTGAGCGGTAGGCGGCGGCCTCAGAAGAGTTCGTCACACTCCGTCGCTACCTCGCGGATCGCACCGTGCAACTCCTCGGGCACGCTGGCCATGAGGTCGTCGCTCAACTCATCGGAGAAACGCAGCCGCTCAGCGTCCACGAGGTCGTGGTAGGAGGGCATCCACGCTGAGTGAAGGACCATCGGCACACACTCCCGGTTCGTGCCCTTCAGCACCGCGATGGGACCCTTCCCCACGGCAGCCGCATCGAAGAGCTCCAGGCGGAAGCCGTCATCGGACATCACCGGTTGCAGCACGTAGCCGTCGTGGCCGCCGGGTTCCCCACCGGCATAGGCGCTCTGGGCGCCGGAGCTCCCGCACCCCCGCGGGGCAAAGGTAGGAGAGGTGATGTGATCGTCCAGGTTGGGGTAGTCCCACTTGGCCTTGAGTTCCATCGAACCCCGCTCGAAGGTGGCGAGCGCGCCGGGGGTGGCCTGGCGGAGTTGGTCGAGGTCGATGCGGTCGGCGTAGAGCGTGGCGGCCCGGAGCGAGATGTTGGAGGGGCGGCAGCCCTGGTAGGTCACGTGGTGCAGGGTGGGCTTGGTCAGACCTTCGGTCGACCAGTCCATGGCGGAAAGCTGCAGGTTGAACGTCCAGTCTTCGCGATAGAGGCCCCGTTCGATGGCCTTGCCCGACTCGGGGTCGAAGAGCACCTCCACGATCGTCTCGGGGGCCATCGCCATGTTGTAGAGACCCACGGCGGCGGGGTCCATGGGGTTGCCGTTGACGTCGAGGTCATCGGCCTTCAGGTAGAAGGCGAGGTCCATGAGGTCCATGCCTTCCCACACCACCGAGATGCCGTCGGAATCGTCCCAGCGAGCGTAGAAGTGACCGGCGGGGGGTGCCATGGTGAGGGTGATGGGGGTCACCGGCGTACCGGTGGCGAGGCCGTCGAGTTGGTCCTTGCGGATCAGCCAGACGGGTACCTCATGGTCAATGGTCAGCACGCGCTCGCCGCCGAACATTTCCGCCGGATCGGGCTTGAAGTTGCCGGAGTCGGCGAGGATCAGCCAGTCGCGGGTCTGGCTCACGGTGTGAGTGGAGCCCAAAAAGGAAACCCCCTCCAGCGGCCAGTGGCGCACCTGGGTCCCGTCGGTGGCGTCGTAGCGCACCACCGATGGGCGCAGACCAATGCTGGGCTCCATCACGAATTCCAACTTCACCGACCAGAGGCAGTCGCGCTCAGGGTCCACCACGGGATGGGCGGTCGACAACAGGAACGGCATGATGCCGGGCATTTCCAGCGAGTTCCCTCCCCAACTGTCGCGGTGGCCAACCTCCGCCACGAACTCGAGGGTGTCGGGGTGCAACTCGATCGGTCGTCCGGCATCCCAGGTCGTGTAGAGACGTCCCCCCCACGGCAGCGGGGCGGTGTTGGAGGCGTTCGCCGGGCCCAGCGGGGACTGGTATCCGGTGCCAGTGGTGGTGAACTGCTCGGGCAGCCGATCCCACAGTCGCTTGCCGGGCGACTGAATCGAACGTGTCTGCCAGGCGAAGCGCCCCGGGCCCGCCCCGCGCGTTCCGGCGGCGAGGGACAGGCGGCAAATCGAGCCCCAGTCGAAGATGGAGTAGTCCATCGGCGTGCACCGCAGGGGGCTGGAGAACACCATTTCCCCGCTGATGTCCTCGGGCCAGACCCCCTCCACCACCTCAAGTTCGAAATCGGCGTGTGGCGCGGTCGTCAAAGAGTGTGGGGTCGACATGAGTCCTTCGTGGTGGCTTTGCGCCGCCCGCAAAACTGCGGCCTAACGGTGTTCACCATCCTACCGGAGGAGATCAACCCTGTCTCGGGAACACCCCGGTCACAACAATCCCCGGGCGGCGCCCCCGTCGACGGGGAGGCAGGTACCGGTGATGAAGCCGGCGTCAACGCTGCACAGGAACGCCACCGCCGAACCAAAGGCGGCCGGGTCGCCGAGCCGACCGATGGGTATGTCGGCCATGAGTGCCGCCAGGGCGGCGGGCGGCATCGACGCCAGGCGATCGGTGGCGTGCACACCGGGCTGGAGGGAGTTCACGGTCACCCCGTCAGCGGCCACCTCGGTGGCGAGCACCTTCAGGAAGCCGGTGACCCCGGCACGCGCCGTGGTGGAGGCCATCAACGAGGCGATGGGCTGCCGTACCGCGATGGAGGTGATGGCCACCACGCGTCCCCAGCGGGCTTCCTGCATGCCCGGCACCGCCTGCTTACACATGGCGACGGTAGAGAGGAGGTTGAGATCAAGCGCCTGGCGGTAGGCGTCGAGGGTGGTGGTGGCGAAGGTGCCGGGTGGGGGTCCACCGGCGTTGGCGATGAGGATGTCGACGCCACCAAGTTCATCGATGCACGAGCCGACGAAGGCCTCGGCCCCAGCGGGAGTGGAGACATCGGCCGCCACGGCCACGGCGTCGATGCCCTCGGCTCGCAAGGCGGTGAGGGCGGCAGCTCGCCGGGCGTCGTCGCGCCCGCTGATGGCCACCCGTGCCCCCTCGCGACCCAGGGCGCGAGCGGCGTGGAACCCGAGACCGGCCGATGATGCCGCCACGGCGGCCCGCCGGCCCGTGAGCCCAAGATCCATCGGATCAGCCCGCCTCGGCGGTGGGCAGCGCGGGGTCGGCGATGGTGGCCCCATCGCAGCACTCCGCCGAGGCGGTCGTGCCGATGGCTGTCCCTGCAACAAGCGACATGTGGGTCTCCCTCGTTTCCGCTGGGCACACCGTAACAGGAGCCTGAACACTGTTTACCGACCGTCGCCGCTGGCCTACGGTGAGGTGATGTTCCGCCACGTCGTGATGTTCCGGTGGGTCCCCGAAGCTACCGAGGCCCAGAAAGTGGCCGTCAGTAACGGCCTCCGTTCCTTGCCGGGAATCATCCCCTCGATCCGAGCGTTCCGCTTCGGCCCCGACGCTGAGGTCAACGCCGGAAACTTCCACTTCGCCGTCGTCGCCGACTTCGACGACCGCGCCGGGTACGAGGCGTACCGGGCCGACCCGACCCATCAGGCCATCATCGCCGACTACATCGCCCCCATCTCGGCCGAGCGCGCCGCGGTGCAATACGAAGCACGGGACTAAC